>JANQSP010000069.1 GCA_028283955.1 Bdellovibrionales bacterium | reverse complement strand
AATAACGCATTTAAAATGGGTGCGACCACCAATGTATCCAATATAAGTGATTTTCTACAGGCAGACCAGGACGGTAAGATATTGGAAAATCCAATCGCTAACACCCTAAACTGTGGTCCCTAATTGTACTTTAATCAAAAAGAAAACCCCATTTCTTTTTGTAGCTATATATAAATTTTAACCTTCAAAGAGCGGTGATTCCTCACAGATCACCGCTCTTTTTTTTGTCTCCCCTTTTTTCGGGTCACGGGTCTGCGGGTCTCTGCAGGATTAAAACAGCTGGATTTAACCTATACGAAAATAACGCCATTTTCTAATATACATACAAGAAAATAGTTTGCCGGCAGAGGGTTCTAGCAAGTGGGCTTCCTACCAAGGAAGCCCATGAGCATCCCGATAGAGGCAAAGCTATTTTCTTGTATATAACTTATAGAAACAAAGTAAAGCCTGCTCTGTAGCAAAACGCATGTCTGAGCTTGTTATTTGACAGAGTGACAACCATAGAAAAATAACATACTAATAAAGAACAATGAAACTACAGGCTGTAAGAGATATCAAAAATATTAAATTCAATAGCTCAGATACTCTGGTGATCTTTGGAGAGGTTTTCCCCGGTGGATATGTCAGTGGCCTTATTCGGGCCGCTCAAGCCAAAGGCATGAAGGTGATTTACTCCACCGTAGGAAGACGCGATGAAAGCGGAGCACTGAGAAAATTAAATTCACAGGAGTTGGAGTCGCAACCCAAACCTCTTATCAACACTCCTTTGGAAGCCGGATTTGACATGGAACCGGCTGATTCCGGCAAGCGCCCCATCGATCTTTGCCAGGATATAAAACTCACTGGCTGGGAAGAAGCTTCACTAAACAAAGATTTAATGGAGGAGTCCAGAAATAAAGCGACCGCCTCTTTCCGACAAAGAACGGAACAGTGGGCGACAGAGCTTTCGCAAATACTACCGGATAAAGGCAATGTTCTCATTGCTCATACCATGGCCGGAGGAGTGCCCCGCTCAAAAATTTTTTTACCGGTACTCAACCGCGTCCTGAAAGGGGCCGGGAAAAGATTTTTCTCTTCCGAAATTTTTTGGAAATCAGACTTGGGATGGCTTTGTGAAAAAAACTTTAATGAAGTAACAGCGCAAACCTACAAACACCTGATTGAACTCACCTCCCCCTTAAGGGAACAGTTAAAGAAAAACGACAGACAGGTTTTTTACACCGCCTATAGTTACCACGGAACAGAAGTGCTGACAGGAGATCAATATCAATGGCAAAGCTATGCCCCTTATCTACAGGGTTTCGCCAAACTGGAATTGGAAAAAATATCCACCGACTTTCATAATAAAGGAGGGCACACCTGTGTTTTTAACGTGCCTGAAATACTCACCAAATCCAGTGCTGTTTTCCCGGGAGTGGAAATCCCCCTTTACACTATCCTGGGGGCTTTAAAGAAAGAGGGGGGAGAAAAAGGCGCTCAGATAATATCCCACTGTCTAAGCAAACTGACAGACAATGCCTTTGACATTATTATGGACACAACAAAAGATTACCTTGAATCGGAGGAAATAAAAAAACAATCCATATTTGAAAAATGGCCTCAGCATAACAGCAACGAGCATATGGAAAAAATGCTGAGTACCTCAAAAACACTGGCCGGCCTACACAAAAATCCCTCTGAAAGCATCACCCCTTTTCTCAGTGAGGTTTTGTTTAAAAGCTGCGGCCGCCTGATACTTCAGGAAATGCACCCCACCACACGGCCCTTCTGTTGGCTGGGCCATGATGTTATTGCTGCTGACGTATCCCATGCCTCCACCGCCGACGGCGATCGAGATTAGATTCTTTTCTTTCTCCCGCTTCCCCATTAGCTGTTTCATCATCAGCACAGGTCTTGGAAGCTCTTTCTCTTTTCTTGCCCAAAAACCCTTTAACAATAGAGGAGAACACACGAGTCAGTTTTCCCCGATCCAAATACAGGTCCCAAAGATCCATATTCACCTGCCCTTTTAAAAGGCTGTGTGTGTGCAGTTTTCCCCAGGCAAATACAAGATCATACCATTCCATCTCCTTCCCGGAAGGAAGCTCCTCTTTCTCAATGACATAAGCATATACGGAAGGAGCCAAATCATCATCATCCCAACAAAGAAGATGGATCAATACACGAGATAAATACCCTTTAAAAACCGGGTACCCAAGCCAGATCTCCTCATTATCCAGAACAGAATCTCCATTCAAATCATAACGATTGATTGTTGTTTCAACAAAGTAAACAGCCATAACAATATTTTTCAAATGGCTTTTCGTAAGATAGGTCACATGCTCATATTCCCACTTTGTTTCAAACGAGATATGAATCAAAGCCTCCACCAAACCATTTTGTTGTCCCTCATCCATCTCCATCATGTTCTTTTGTAAATCAGGCATGTTATACATTTGCCCTTTTAGTATAGAAAATAAATTCTTTCTCACACACTCAACAGGATAATAAGAATCTTCCGGAATAAAATCGGCAGACGCATCTTCCTCTTTTTCCCCACACGCTTTCCAAACAGCTTCATTTACTTCTTTCAGTGAAAATCCAAAAGAAAAAGCATAGGCAATATACTCAACAATTTCATTTGAGGTAAGATACTCTTCCTGGCTCCAATCCTGGTTAAAACCTTTTGTACTGGGTATAAGCATGTTTGCCGCCATAAACTCGGCTTCCCCTTCTACCAAAGCACGTCCGTCTGTTCTGGCAAGCCATCCCATATCCTCACCGATAGGATTAAAATCAATGAAAAATTTCCTTAACTCCGCTTGAGTCATACCAGGACTCTCCGGATAGTTTGTTTCGTATCCGTACTTCAACATCGTGGATATAAGATTATAAAAGTTATAGATCGTCAGATTTTTGAAATCCATTTTATTTTCAGCTCTATATAAGTAACCGGACAAATGTACCTTCCTGCCTTCTCTATAAAGAGGCTTAAGTAACTTTGTCCGAGTAATAAAACTTTCCCATGCTAAAAACATTTCCTCAGATGTAAAAAAAGATTTCCCTTTCGCAGGGTCAGCTATACCTTCCTGAAGAGAGTCACTACTGTATAGATGATCCAGAAAAGACTGTATTTTCAACCAGGGCTTTACAAGTTGACGCATTTTTTCTACATGACCTTCTGTCAATGAAATGGCTCCATACTTTTCTTCTTCCGGACTGAAAATTTTTCCAAAGAATATCAACAATAAATTGCGTATGGACTTGCTTCTGAGCTTTTCCGGCATAAGCTTTGCCTGTTTTAAACGGGACGCCAATTCCATAAATTCTGACTCCCCTACAGGGTTTTTCTGACGATTTTTTACTGAAAGAGACAAAATATTCAATAAAGAATCAAACATCGCGGAAATATACTCCATTCCACGAGGAGAGATAAAACCATCCTGTTTTTTCAATAATAAAAAATGAACACCGGCAGAAATAACATCAGAATAACCTATTAATAAATCCTCCCACTCATTTGGCTGAACGACTGAATCCTCCCCACCAACTATCATTTTTTTCAGAGTACCAAAAAGAGCCATTTGCTGATCCAGATCAGATACATCATTATGATGGTCAATAAAAAAACTGACCTCCCGAATAAGAGTTTTCATATCTTCCAATTGATAAGGATTGGAAAAGTTTTTTAAAAATACAGAAACACGACCTATTGATTGCTGCACATCCTGTTCTATTGTGTTGAGGCTTTTTTCAACACCCTTTTTTCTTTCCTCTTCCGGAACATTTAATACATAAATATAAGGTTGAAAGAAGACGGCTTCTTCCTTCAATACATCCAAAAATATAATGAACCTTTCAATGTCCGATACTGTTAACCTGTCTTCCGGTCCACCTATAACCACTGTCTTTAAACGCATTATCTGTGTCAAAAGAGTATCGTTAATAATTTTATCCTGCAGAATCACATCCTGAATAAATTTCCTTAATTCATCAGGCGTGAACTCCCCTTTTGTATCACCACGAACACGATCTTTAAAAATAACCAAAGCTGTCTTGGCACAGTTAAATAACTGGTTCACCTGATCAACCGTAAGGCGCCCGTCCAGGTAGAGATCCACTTTTTCACTCATTTTGTTTAAACAACCGACTGAAAAACCTTCAACATTCTGGACAGAAGAAACTTTTTCCCCTATTCGCAAACCACAACTGAGCCCCGCCAGAATCACAAGGAAAAGGGAAACGGCCTGCACCCACCAATAAAAAGTATATTTTCTATTTACCAAAATAAATCTCTCCTCTCAAAAAACCTTAAAAACTTAACCTTCCGTAAGATAAATCAGTCTGACCATAACGCGATCATTATGTTTATATGAGTTAAAAAAACTCTTTTCTTCCCTGTTAGTCCCTAAAATATCAATCTGCGACTCCAAAACAAAACGAGGGCCGATATGCCACTGAAAAGACACATTAAACCACCCTCCTTCATCAGGGATAGAATACCAATACCCCAGATCCACTGAAAAAGCCTGATTTTTCCAATCAAAACTACGGCTATGGGCCGACACAGAAAAACCACGGGATAGTTTAAAGCGATTTGTATTTAGATCCAGCTTTAATTGATCTTCCTCACCGGATTCCGAATCATGAAAGTAGGAATAAAGACAATTAAATTTTAATGACTTAACAGGTAAATAATATTTTTCCAGATCCAACTCAATATAAGAGGAAAAGAATGTGGTTTCCGGTAACACAGGAACAATCCAATCATCCGGTGCCTTTGGTTTAAAAGGCTTTTCCTGTGTAACGGAAAGCACTGTTTTAAAAATACTTCTTTTCATTCCAAAATCCATGGAAAAAAGAGAATGCTTGAAAGACTGATAATGAATATTACTATCAACCGCTTTTTTATCTATTGAAAAGCCCCCATCCACCTTGAAATAAATTTGATTAACCGGCTTGTATGCATAAGCCAGACTAAACCATTGCCTATCCTGACTGCCGAAACGAAACCGCGCGGCGACACTGTCATTGAGGATCACATCTTTCAGATAAGGTTCGTGTAACCAATAAAGGGCTTCAATCCTTTGACTGAAAAGAATGAACTCAGACTGAGGGGGAAGAAACCAACGACTTCCTGATTGCACAATACCCTTGTTGATACTTACGGCCGGGCCCGAGTCCGGTATAAATAAACCGGATAAAAAAACAGTAAATAGCCATTGATCCTTTGCAACCGTAAAAAAAGAACCCGTTAAACCTTTTTGTATAGGTCTTAAATAATCCCAGTTGGCCCTGCCTTCCCATAAACCCAAATGCCATATTTCATCCATAAAACTCCAGGGCTCAGGATATATGTGCATAGGATGTTCATGATCTTTTCTTTGCCCCTCCAGATAGCTCAGCCTCTTCTGACGACCCAAGGTAAAATTGAAGTTATATCCGCCTAAGACATCGGTTAATTCATAGGCGGCAAATAAATCCGTAATGGATAAATAGTTTTGATTACTTTCATCCAAAGAAAAAAGAGAGAAAATCTCCACTCCATAAAACCAGGAATCAAACCCGCCATAGTGGTCAAAGTCCAAACCAATATCCATATAGTGGTTTAACTGCCCTTCCAGATCAGTATGGGTAAGATAAGCAGAGTATCCAAAGGAAACATCCAACTGGGCCTGTGCTTTACACAAGAAAAAAACCAAAAGAAATGCATATCTTTTCCTGAAAAACATATTTAACTTTCTCTCCTGAAAACCCGCCTCTTCCCCTCTTGCCGGTTTCCCTTAAAATATCTTTAAAAAGTAGTGAAAAATACCTTAAAAAAACCACTTTCACAATCCAGCTGACCAAAAAATAAACTAATATAAAAAAATTACACCTTGACTCACATTAAAATTACAAAAACCTGTATAAATGTTTTACAACGTACCGGTTTTTTTTAATACTTAGTAATCAAAACAAAAATTTAAGCTCAAAAAGGGAATTACATAATAATTATAAGCAATTAACACACGGCATTGAGCAAAATACATAATGACACTTAAAAATAATAAAGGGATTTACAAACTCTTATGTTGCAACTACTACTCCTTCTTTTAGCTGGTCTTTCTTTCTCTTATAGTGGAAACGCCTATTTTCCATGGTCTTCAGAGTACAAAGCAGATAAAGAAGAGTTTTACAAACTACAGATAAACACCCAAGCTACAAAATTTTTTACCGAGGATGATTTTCGATACTCTGCCGGAGCCGATCTGATAGTAAAGCATAATCTGTTTGATATAAGCGCCAGCTACACCTATGACATTTATGAAAATTACCATTACTTTCGCCCCCGCGAATTCAATTTAAAGTTTGAAAGACCGGATGGAGAATGGGTTATCGGTAGAGCCCGGACAGAGTGGGATTGGGCTGATCTGTTCTGGAACAGGGGGCTTTGGCAGCCAAGATACAGTGATGATGCTCTACGACCTCAAGAGGCCGGACTCACCGGATTATTCAGAAGTTTTAAATACGAAGGAGGTCAGGCCGGGCTTTTTGGTTCTATTATTTTTATTCCTGACTTCACTCCTCCTTCCAAAACCAAAAATGGCAATATTACATCCAATAACCCTTGGTTTATTCCACCACCGACAGGAAAACAGGCCTCCACCAATATAGTCCCTTATTACAGTACAATCGACCCCGACTTACAGGATTTCTTACTCCCTTCCATAGGGGCTCGAGCCTCCTATAAAGGTGTGTACCTTGCTTACGCTTATAAACCTATGAATAAAATAAGAATAAAAGCTTACTTTTCTCCGAACTTGGATGAAGAACTAAGGGGCAGCGATGAAGATGGCCTCCTGACGAACACCCTCTTATATCCTGTGATTCTCCATCACCACCTACTGAGTGGAGGTTTCACTCTGGAAAGCACTCATTTCTATGAAAACAACACACAGGAAATGAATTATCGTCTCAAAACATCTGTTGTCTATAACCACCTTGAAAAACATGTCCTGGAAACAGAGAAACGGAACATCACACTGACTCATGATCCGCCCAACACACATACTGTGGAAAAAAATCCATGGATTTTTTCCCAACCTCAAAATGAATGGCACCTCTCCGTTAAAGGGGAAATCCATGTTAAAGACCCTTTGGAGGAAACCATTGTACACGCAGCTTATACACACCGGTTTCCCTTTGGGGAAAAAGAAGAAACCGTTTTGGAAAAAGCTCTCACCAATGTACAAAAACTTTTCTTTCAAAAGAGCCTGTTTGAATTTTCCCGAGCCGCCAGTGTGGGTATTGACCACAGTATAAAATTTAATGAAACACAAGAAGCCAAAATTAAGGGCCGCCTTATTTACAATTTAATAAACGACTATTTTCTTTTTTCATTTTATAGCTCTTTGAAGTTTATGGGTTCCTTTAATGTCTTTGTATCCGGAAACCTTGTTTTTTCCGAATTTCCTTTTTCCTTTGATCAAACAACAGAAGATATAGGTGTTTATACAAATAAAAGTGGGATCTCCGGAGGTCTGAGCTATGATTTTTAAATGCCTCTACGGATTAAAAAAAAAACTATATGTTGGATTTTTATTTCTTACAGGATTGTACTGCGCTCCCGCGTTCACCTTTTCTATTGAACACTCCTGTCTTAATCAAAACAAGCAATTTATCTCCCGCTACTTTTCCGGACAAATCCGACCCGAACAAATAAAGGAGATAGAGGATTTTTTTGATTGCATAGATAACACCATTCAGCTTTTTCTAAATCATACCACCACCGGAAATCCAAATTACTATACACAAACGGAACTCAGACGGGCTATGCAATATATGGGAGCCGGAAGAGCCAAGGCGGAAGCTATTAGCAAGGCCATACTTAATTTGAAAACCGGCTTTATTGGAGGAAGTACAGAGCGATTAACCCTCTCTGAGATTATTCTATGCAGACAGATTTTCTCCCTCCTCAAACAAAAAATGAAAATCATACACCCCACCATACCTATAGTATTAAACACCCTAAATAAAGAAAACACCAACCGTCAGCAGTTGATAGACGCCAACGAAACAATAAAAACCAACTTAATCAACATAGGACAGCAGTTATCAAGAAAAATCTTTTCCTCTCACTTGTCTCTTTTAGACAAAGCACCTGAAAATATCCAAACCCTGGGCTTTAGCAGCACCAACCTGCAATATTGGGTCCCTTCTCTTCAGTTGCTCAGTCAATGGAAAAATATTTTTCTTAACTCACCAAAACACATTATTAAAAGCAGTGAATGGCCCTTTCTTTTGGATTCCTTCGGTCAATTGATGGCTTTGTGGCTTTACCATAAAAGATTTTTGGAAGGACAAGCCTGGCTGGGTCTTTTTATGACCCAACACTCACAATACTTTTTATCCCATTCCTTAAGATTGGTTCAAAATGCACAAAACCGATATGGGGGAAAAGACATTTCCCTGGCAGATATAGATGCCTTCACCCGCAAAGTATGGTTTTTACCTTATGTGTCCACTCCGGTATTTCGTTTAGGACTGCGATCCACCTTTTGTTTTCTACTGAACCCTCTCACCAACAACAGCACCTGCACCCACAACATGAGCTTTGAAGAGGAAAATATAAAAATCAGTTTTTCCGATATCACTTTTACTATTACAAAAGAAAAAGAAATATATGAATCCAACTCCGGAAAGAAAAGTGATCAAATTAAAAAACCACACCTGGAAATTCTCAGATCATATATGAATTCCTGGATCAACACAGAAAACCAATTGAAAAGAACATCTCAATTACCACCCATGTTCGGCTTTCCCAGCAGATGGCTACAAAGAAGAATGGGCATCACACCTGACAGACGTCTGCTTTTTTATCAACAAAGACAAAATAACCAGCCTTTCCTGAGCCATTTAAACTGGCAATCCCACTTAATGAGGTTGGTTACCGTCTCTTACACACAGAGAGGATCCGGAAAAGTAAATCATGATTTGTGGAAGACAATGATAAGAGAGTGGACAGCTCTTAGTATTTCTCTTTACAAAGACATGCAGTGGAAACCTTTTCAGGATTTGGGATTTCAGGTTTTTAAACATGGTGATTTTTTAACTTCTCATTCCAATGGAGACAATCGACTGCAGGAAGAGGAAATTTTAGAACTATTTTCTCTTTTTATGTCCTCCTTAAGCACAGTGATTTCCAGCTTGGAATTAATACAAAACTGCAAGAGTACGGAAAAATTATATCACTTCAGTACAAGCTGTGTCTGGGGTCATCTGCAACAGCTTCCACAAGAAGTGTTTACCGGTTTCCCAAGACTTCTCAATACACTCTCCCGAAATGAAGATAAAAAAACAGGCTACCTTACCAAGCTACAATCCTCTTACAACACTCAAGAGTGGCTCTCTCTTAAAGATCTGTTTGAAATATTCCTTTTCATTCATTATCAGGAAAATACTTTGGAATACCTGGATAAGGATTCTTCTGAAGATTTAAATGTCAGAGAACTTGAACCCTTATTAAACACTTTTGAAGCCACCATTATTGATGCGATCCCTCTTATTTATACAAAAAGGGATGCCTATGGTTTTATTACTTACCTCTTTCATTTTGGTGAAGTGCCTATATTCAGTGATCGCAATAGAATCAGCGCCCCTCTCCGTTTTAATAATTGGGTACTTAAACCCAAAGAATGGCTGCAATTAAAAGCGGACCAGGAAGATATTTTACATACACTATTTTTAATGAACAAAAATCTTAACTAAAAAAACCATCGTCATTCCCGCGTAGGCGGATAATTAATGAGAATACATCTCCGCTTTTACATTATCTATATGGTCTTTAAGACTCTTGTACTTTTCCTCACTAATCATTTTTTTGTCCTTTAAAAGAGCAATATGTTTATATGCTAATTCATAATTCCCCTGACTCAGCCTTTGATTAACATAAATAAGAGGTGTTTGCTCATGCAGATACCTCTTCTTCAGCACTCCTGTAAAAAAGTTATCCAAAAATTCTTCATCCGGACCAATTAAACCATTCTGTCTTAAAAAAGCATATCGACTTAACTTGGCCGGGTAATTTGTATTGGGATCTTTAAAAGCATGATAGGACCGGATGGCCTCACCAACATATTCACATAAAAAGGTAAAACCGAATAAAGAAGGACATCTTTTTCTCCACACATCAGGAGACCCCTTTCTATATTTTTGAAAAGCTTTTATTTTGTTTGTTTCTTCCTGACTTTTGTTATTTACAAATTCAGGCACTATCTTAAAAGGATCAGTGTCCCTGGACATAAAATAATCCCTGTCAGCACCATAAGAAAGCTTTGGCTTGGTTAGAGAATGAACAGACAGATCCTTCCGGGATGTAAAAGACACCACTTGTTCACATCTCTTACTGTCAAAAACCTGAGTGAGATAAATATCAGTCTTATTATAAATGCCAAAAGACTTTAAAAAGTTATACATAAAAGAATTAAAAAACCTTTTATCTGAAAAATCATGATTAAGAGGTTCTTGGCTCGCCAAAATAAGAACATCTTTATGTCCTATTTTATACAATTCCGTATAACGAAACACATTTTTTAAAGTGCGCAGAACCATATTAATCGTCTGCTCACGCATACTGTAGTTTTGTAACCATTGGCCCAGAACACCACCCTCGGAAAGAGAGCGGGAAACCAGTTCATAAAACTCCAGAGCGAATAAATTCTCAACACCGGCCACCCAGACATTACTGGGCTGTGAAACAATAATGTCAAATTTCTTCCGGGTCTTGGTAAAATACTTAAAAGCGTCTGTTTCAATAATATCTATTTTTTGGTTTTGAAAAATATTAAAATTAATATATGAAGGAGCCAGGCTGATTCCCTTTACCACTTTTGGTGAAATTTCCAGAACCTTTACGTCTTTCACATCCTCCAGTTGACTGAAAACCGCGGTGGAAATACCCGTTCCCAAACCCACTACTGCCGCAGAAAGCCCTTCCGACCGGTGAGGCGCAAATAACCAGGTTAAACCGGATATTAAAAAAAAAGTGGAAAACTCACCAAGGGTATCCCCATCCCCCTTACCATTGGTGACAAGGCTATAGGAAAAATACTTTTTAAACCGGAACGGAAAAAAAGGCTCAAGCATCTTAAGCTTTGATTCACTTTCCTTTGTTTTAAAATATTTGCGCACCTTTACTGTCGTATTAGGCCCGTCCTTAAAATACAAAAGCTCCTGATTTTTAGACTCAGATTTCGGAAGAAAAAACCATTTATAATAAGGAACTTCCAATTTATCCTTATGACCATACTTGGGATAATGATCTGTCCGGTTCCATCCAATAGGGAGTAAAGCGACAATCAGGCTAAAAACCACTGTAATGATCATGTACCGTGATTTTTTTTCAAAAAAAGCTATAACAAAAGCCAGTAAAGCCATGATATAAATATTGACCTTAAAAAGATGATCTATGTTTAAAAAGTGCAGACATAAATAACCAACACCAATAGCACCCAACACAGTCCCCAGAGTATTATAGAAGTAAAGATGTCCACAAATACGTCCATAATTGTGCTTATCTTTTTTTAACAAAGCATAAGTCAAAGGAAGAAGCTTTCCCATGCAGAAAACAGCAGGAAAAAGAAACACAAAAAGAAAAACAAAAAGAAAAACTTGATAAAAAACATAATCAGAGAAACCAATTCCTACTTTATCCCTTATATGCGCCAACCACATTGGCCAATAAGGTGTGATCCAAAATAGAAAACTCATAAAAAAGACCGTATTCAAAAGCTGTTGAATAAGATGATCGATAGAAATTTTTTTCTTATCCACAGAAAGACTGCCTACGGCCAAACCTCCCACAAAAAGCGCTAAAATAAGAGGAAAGTTATAAACTCTGGCACCGACTGTACTAATGTGTAAAATTCTTACAAAGAAAATTTCAAAAGAAATAATGATGGCTCCGGTTAAAAAGGCAAAAACAATATAAAACCGATTGGACAAACGGGAAGGAATAATGGGAGGCGCTTTCTGCTTGTGTACATTCCCTTTAAGAGGGTTTAGAATGAAAATGAATGCCGCAATCAGGTTTATCACTCCGGCCAGTATCAAAGAAATATTCAAACCAAAAGCCGGCATGAGATAAAACCCGGAAACCAAAGTACCCACACAGGCACCTAAAGTGTTCCACCCATAAACTTTAGCATGAACCGTATTTACCTCCTGAGCCTCGTCAGGAAGGGTGGCTGTCAGAACGGGAATAGAAGCCCCCATTAAGAACGTAGGTAGAAGAAGCGCCAACAAAGAAACAAGAACATCCAAAATAAAATAAGGGGGAGAATTAAAACTTATCGTTTTCAAAAATTCAAAGTAAATACAAAAGACGCCAATATAAAGAGCTGTAAAAAGCTCCACATAACCATACAGTTTAAGCAACAAATGCCGCGGCCATTTTTTTCTTTCTGTAATCAGTCCAAAAACATAATATCCTGAAGCCAGGCCAAAAAGAAAAACAGCCACAACCAGAGTCATAGAGCGGGCTTCACTACCCACTAATACGGCTAAATATTTCTGCCAGACAACTTGTGCACAGAGGGAGGCAAAACCTGTAAAAACGGTCGAAAGATAAGCCCATTTCCTATATGAAATTGAGTACATTAAAGAATTCCGAAATCTTTTACTTGTTCATTTTAGATGATAAAGTGAACACAATGAGGAAAAATTCACTCCACCACTGATTCTGTCTCTTCTGAATCTTCAGAGCCGCCAAAATCAAACATATCAGTTGAAAGAGGGATACTGACGGACAACATCGCAGAGAGTACACTAAAACTTTTATGATCTATACATTCAGCATCGGTACTTCCATTACACATATAATGTGACCACTGCAACTCTGCATTCAATTGAACATAAAAAGCGGACATCCAGCTTATACCTGCCTTTGCTCCATAACCCTGATGATTAATAGACTCTTTATCTCCAAAAGAATAAAAAAGAGTACCATAAGCATCAAACAGGATAGGCAATTCCACAGCAGCAAAGACACCTATTGAAAAAGGCTGAAAGGGCTTAGGGTTCTGAGAATATTGAATGGATAAATAGTGACCCACCTGATCCATACCTCTTTCCGGAGGAACGGAAGGGTTTTCCGTAAAACTTACACCTGAATCGCTACCTGTACCATAATGAGTCCAGAACAAATCCACACCTGTAGCTACAGATAAAACACGATAACCCAAGCGAGCCCCCAAGGCATAATTAAAATGCACGGAATTTGAAATAACAGAACCACCCACATTTCCATAAGGTTCAATATGCACTTCCGCTTTTGAAACAGGAATTAAAAACAGAAAACTTAAAAGGACGATGTATTTCATAGCTGCACTCACTTTTAAAAAGCATTATAACATCAATTACAAACAGAAAGTCGAACATTATTTTATCGCACCGCAACCATAGTCAGTTATTGTAATACCACTACCCTCCTATTTGTTAATTTCTTCATAGATTATAAGGTTAATCCTTGTCTTTAACTGGATAAAAGTCTTACAATTAAGGAAAATAGGCTTGGTAAATACATCTTTATGATACCTGAACAAAAGTCTTCTTTTCTGACAAGAAATATCAGAAAGCAAACAAAAATAATAATAGGGAGTGGATAACTTTTAAAAATAAAAAGTATGAAGATTCAAACAACAGCTGACATGCTCAGTGGCATTTATGAAAAATCCAAAAAAAACCTCACCCATGTGAGGCAGTGGCACACTAAGGCTCTTACCCTTAGCGAAAAAATTCTTTACTCCCATCTTTGTCACCCTCAGGAAAAACAGGAGAGAGGAAAAGGTTTTTTATCTTTGCAACCGGACCGCGTTGCCATGCAGGATGTGACCGCTCAAATGGCTCTTTTGCAATTCATGCTGGCCGGAAAAGAAAAATCAGCTGTGCCAGCCACGGTACATTGTGACCATCTCATTCAGGCTTACAGAGGGTCCAGGGAGGATATGCAAAGATCACTGGAAGAAAATAATGAGGTATTTCGATTTCTTTCCTCAGCCTGCAGCCGTTTTCACATTGGATTTTGGAAACCGGGGGCGGGTATTATCCACCAGGTTATTCTGGAAAATTACGCCTTCCCGGGGGGCCTTCTCATTGGAACGGATTCACATACACCCAACGCCGGTGGACTGGGTATGCTGGCTGTAGGGGTAGGGGGAGCTGATGCAGCGGATGTAATGGCGGGAATGCCATGGGAGGTAAAAAATCCCGGCATCACCGGTGTGCACCTTAAAGGAAAACTAAAAGGCTGGACATCCCCTAAAGACATTATCCTAAAACTGCTGGGAATCCTGACCGTTAAAGGAGGAACAAATAAAATTATAGAATATTTTGGAGACGGATGCGCCTCCCTCAGTTGCACAGGTAAGGCCACTATTACCAATATGGGAGCGGAACTGGGAGCTACCTGTTCTGTGTTCCCCTACGATATTTCCATGTCAGAATATCTTAAGGCCACTCACCGCTCTTCTCAAGTAGAAGTAATCGAAAAATACAAAGAGCTTTTTTCAGTTGATCCGGAAGTGCTGGAAAACCCCCATGCCTATTATGATGAAGTGGTGGAGATTGATCTTTCCACCCTGGAGCCTCAACTGGCAGGGCCTCACTCCCCTGATATTGTACACCCTTTAAGTGAAATAAAAGAACTTTGCCAAAAAGAAAAATGGCCAATAGAGCTTTCTGCCGCTCTTATCGGTTCCTGCACCAATTCCTCTTATGAGGACATAGGCAGGGCGGCTCACGTCGCTCGTCAGGCGCAGGAAGCCGGATTTAAAATGCCCCAACATTTTTTAGTCACTCCGGGATCGGAACTTATAAGGCAAACTATAGAAAGAGATGGATATATAAAAGATTTTGAATCTATTGGAGCTGTTGTGTTAGCCAATGCCTGCGGCCCCTGCATTGGACAGTGGAAAAGAGATGAGCATAAAAAAGGCCAGGTAAACACTATTGTAAACAGTTTTAACCGTAATTTCCGAGGCAGAAATGATGCCAATCCGGAAACTTTGTCCTTTATTGCCAGTCCGGAGATCACCATGGCTTTAGGTTTAGCGGGCCGACTGGACTTTGATCCTCAAACGGATGTTCTGGAAAGAGAAGGTAAAAAATTAAAACTTCAGGCTCCTGAATCGGACATTTTACCAAAAGAAGGATTTTTACAGAATATGGAAGGCTATGTACCTCCACAGGGAAAAGATGTGCAAATTATAATAAAAGAAAAATCAGACAGACTGCAATTGTTAAAACCTTTCCTCCCCTGGAATAAAGAAGAGTTTAAGAATCTCCTTATTCTATGTAAGGCGAAAGGAAAATGCACAACAGATCACATTTCCCCCGCCGGTTTTTGGTTAAGGTACCGAGGACATCTGGACCGTATTTCCGACAATCTTTTACTGGGAGCCACCAACGCTTTTACTGATGAAAGAGGCGTAGGGCTGAACCAACTGACAGGAGAGAAACAACCTTTTTCCAAAATAGCCCGACATTATAAATCACAAAACAGAGGATGGGTCATCATTGGTGATGAAAACTACGGGGAAGGCAGCAGTCGTGAACATGCGGCCATGACTCCCAGATACCTGGGAGCCAAAGCGGTTATTGTGAAAAGTTTTGCGCGCATCCATGAAACCAACCTTAAAAAGCAAGGGGTGTTACCTCTTACTTTTGTGCAACCGAAAGACATGGAAAAAATAAAAGAAAAAGACCAACTTGATATTTTAGATCTTGAAGATCTAAAACCTAAAAGCCAGCATAAAGTATTAATTCATCATGAAGATGGTTCTCAGGAAGAATTTTTTGTCTCACATTCCATGAGTGCTGATCAGATAAAATGGTTTCAATCCGGTTCTGCATTGAATTTAATCAGAAAATAAATTATAATATTCTCACTTGGCAGTTTTTTTCCGGAGGTTAGAAACATGCAGGAAAGTCTATTTTTTTTAGCAGAACAAATGTTTTTTTGTCTATTCATAGCATGGGGACTATCCATGATAGTTCAACATAAGCTTTGGATAAAGCTAGTACAGTTTTTTTATTCTCAAAATGAACAAACATTTAAACTGATTTGCCTTGTAAACGGTATTGTGTGGATGCCGCTTGGTCTATTTTTAGTTCTCACCCACAATGATTGGGAATTCAGCCCCTCTGTGATTGTCACTATTATTGGATGGTTAACTGTAGCAAAATGTCTGATGTTGATTCTGTTTCCGCAGTTAGCTCTCAAATGCAAAGCTATTTACGGTAAAAGTGAATCTTTCTTAAAGAAGTATCTGATCAGTTGTGGAGTTTTATATATACTGATGGGCCTATTGGTACTTTCCAATTTCTGGATCCTCTAAACTATCATCGTTGAACATATTGCCGTACATAGCTAAAAGCCCTCTAAGGGCTTTTAGTCCCTTGAAAACATGTCATCCCCGTGAAAACGGGGACCCAGTAAAAAAATATTCAATCCTTTTTAAAAAGAGCTTCGGCCGCTTTGAGCTGAGCTTCTCTTTCCGACAAACCGGAATGGTCACCTGTTTTATGTAAAGGTTCAAAATATTCACAGTAGTTGTTTCTTTCTTTATCCCTTACTCTTTCAGCGGAAGATTCTTTACATTCATTATAAGCTGACTCATCATAAAATCGACAATTAAAACAAATATGCAAATCCGCCTTACAATGCGGACATTCTTCCCTGAAACTAATTTTATGTTCCAACTCCACCAGCTTATTACACTGATAACAAGATACCTTGTTCACTGCTTTTACCCCCTGCCTGTTTTTATCACGATTTCGTTTCTTTAGATATTCCTAATTAAAAGAATGGACAGTGTTGGTTTTAGTGCAGGCTCCTGTAGCGGAACACATATAAAGACTTTCTGTTTTTACTTCCTTATCTTTCTTTACCACCCCTCTTACCAGAGGTCCGCTTGTGACTCCCGTTGCACAAAACACAACAGATGACTTTACAAGCTCATCCATCTGATACACTTTATCAAAATCCCGAATCCCCATTTTAGAGGCTCTCTTTTTTTCTTCTTCATTTTGAAAAACCAGACGACCCTGAAAATCCCCATTCAAACATTTAAGAGCACTGGCAGATAAAACGCCTTCAGGGGCTCCTCCGGTTCCCATCATCAAATCCACAGATACACTTTCCTTATCTTCATTCCAACTGGTTAAAATAGAAGCAGACAAATCTCCATCCTCTATCAGATATATTCTGGCACCTGCCGCATAAATAGACTGAATCAACTTTTTATGACGAGGACGATCCAAAACAGCGACAACTACATCGGAAATATCCTTGTTTAAAGCTTTGGAAACCGCTTTCAGATTATCTTCCGCACTGCAGTTTAAATCAACTTTTCCCTTGGCAGCAGGGCCACAAGCTATCTTCTCCATATAAACATCAGGAGAATTAAACAAACTTCCTTTTTCAGACAAAGCCAGTACGGATAAAGCTCCACCCAAGGCTTTTGCACAAAGATTGGTTCCCTCCAAAGGGTCCACGGCAATATCCCACTCAGACTGACCCTCCTTCCACATTCCCACTTTTTCACCAATATATAACATAGGAGCATCGTCTCTCTCCCCTTCTCCAATAACCACTTGTGCTCTAATAGGCAGCTTTTGAAAAGCCCGCCTCATGGCACTGACAGCAGCCTGGTCGGCCGCATTTCGATCCCCCAACCCGACATATTCAAAACTGGCTACCGCGGCAGAATGAGTCACCTGTAAAATATCAGAAGGCACGGGAAAAACAGAAGGCTCTTTACTCATCTTAAATTCCTTTTAATAAATTACCAAACAACTTATCGATACACTCTTTTGGGAGCTTCCAAAACACCTTCCGGTAAAATCCAAAAGGCACGCTCATTAAAAGTAACGTAATAACGAACTAAACTTCTTCCTCTCAACTGTCGGACGGGAGTATAGTGATACACACCTTTCAAAAAAAGCATTTTAAAAAACATCTGATCACTGTCCACTATAACAACATCTTTATCCGCCACTTCAAGTACACCTGTAAATCGACTTTGCAGAGACATTAAAAACTCAGATATAAAAGAGGTATTACCCCATGAGAAAACAATGTGTTTTTTATCTTCATTCTCCATTCGCACAACACTTCCACTTCCTCCATTTACAGTAGAGGAGAGCGGAATATCAGGATAAGACCCCAGATCCCAATCTTTTTGTGACAGGATAGTGGAAAATATTTCATTTGGCTGGATGAATGTTTCAGGGAAGCCCGTAATCTGATCCGGAATATTAGACATAAATGCTTCGAGAGCATTTAAAAAACCATCCCTCTTACTAAAAAAAACATCCGATTCTTCAACCTCAAGCTGATACAAAATATAAAACAATAACTGATACTCCTTTATTAAAAGATCACCTTTTAATTGATAGACTGTATAAATTTGTTGAAGTTGTGTATTCAACTCCTCTGTCAATGTTGCAGAAAATAATCTATATTGTTCTTCTCTTTGTGGCAGTTGAGCTTTATATTCCTCTCCTTGGGTCTTTAATTGAGATCTCTTTAGATCATTCTCAAGTTTTTTCGCTTCCACCTGTCGTTGTAAAGTGGCTACCTCTTCACTGAGTGCATTCAGTTCCTCTCTCCAGCTTTCAATGGGATCACCAGCGTGAGTGTTATTAATTTCTTCCAGTAGTGTGTACACCTGAGTAACAAAACCACATACCTGTTTTGATTTCATAGCTGAGGGATATGTATGGCTATACTCACAAAGATTTTGATTGGCTGCCTGCAACTGATCCATTTCTTCCTGGGATAGAGTTTCAAGTTCTTCAAAACGTGTCGCATTTATAAGAGCCCAATGATAAAGATAACCTACAAATTGATCGAAATGACCTCCATAACCAGTATTAAGTGATGCCTGAAACTGATCCAAGGCCGCCTTATCTTTCTCCCACTGTTTTTTCGCTTCACCATCTTTTGCCTGTATTCTTTCTTCCAGTTCCTGCTCTTTCAGTGAGCGCTCGGCAGACAGATTTTGAGAAAATTGATCCATTTCCTCTATTAAGCCCGTCAGTTCCGCTACACGATTTGCATGCTCTGTATTGTAGTTTGTTTCTTTCTGAATAAGGTCCGATACAAGTTGATCAATAGTGGTTTGCCTTTGTGCACTCTCTTCTTTTTTTTCTTCGATTTGATTTTTTTTGTTCAATATATTTTCCGCACATTCTTTTGTTTTACATCTTGTTTCCCTTATTTGATTATATTCCGCAACTATTATGTTAATTTCTTCATTAAACTGATTTAGCTCTTCCATCTTCAGGTTAACATGGGCCCTTTGTGCTTCTATAGCCTCCTGTTGACCTTGTTGCCATTGCTGAAATTCCGCTACTTTACTGTTATAAGATACAATTTTTGAGTCCAAGTTTTCATTTGTACTTGTTATCCATTGTCTTAGATTTTCTCTTAATTGAGCAATGGATTCATCAGACAAATACCCTTTATTTTCATAATAATGTAATGAAGCCTGCTCCGCTTTTTGCAAAGTATCCAGTGTGAAAACATTTTGATTAACAGCACGAATCTCTTTATTCAATTCTGCAACCAGAGATACAACCTGATCTTTCAAGTTATTTACCGCATTTAACCTTTGAATAGCTTGATTTAATTTATCTCTAAGATTATTTTCCTCCTCCATCTTGGCTTCAGCTTGAACTAACATGGTATTATACAGAGCGATTTCCCGGTTCAGCTGAACTCTGCGCTCTTCCAGAATTGTTGAGAAATGGTTCAGTTCCGCTAACTTTTCTTTACGCTTTACTTCAATTTCCTTTTCTCTATTTTCTTTAAACTGAGAAGAATGACTGTCATATTGTGATTTTAATGTTTCCACTCTTTCTTCGGATATATCATTTAAATAAGAAAGCATCGCATGTATTACGATATCACTGGTAATTTCAGCACCGCTTATTGGTTTGGCAAAGCTTGATACACTGAAAAAAATAGAAGTTATAATACAGTATTTTTTTATACTTCCAAACATAGCTTACCAGTCTTTTTTCTTTGGAGTATCTTCCAAAGAGGTAAATTGACATTTCTCACAACCAAAATACCCAAAATCATAATCCATAAATGTCACCTTCCATGTCCCATTATCCAAACCACATGACTATTGTTTCATTCAATCTGTACAAATAACTATATCATTCCCACGAAGTTCGTCATTCCGGACTTGATCCGGAATCCAGAAAAAATAAATTAAAAACTCCAACTCAGTTCAGTACAATATCAGGCCCATCACAAATTTACATAAGTACAGATAATATTCAATATTATTGTATTTTATTCCTTTATTTTTCCGGAATTTTCAAATACAACCTATTAAAAACCAACTGCCATTTAATAAAATTAACAAACTATTTACATGCCATTTAAATATATTGACAAAAAAAGCAAATATCTTAAAACACATAGTGATTACTTATTTAGGTAAGGTAAATTATGAATAAAAAAATGGTACCCATGTATTTAACATCCTTTCGTATTGCATTGGTGTTGCCCGTGATTTTACTGATTTTATATGAAGGTTATTTGTTGGCGGCCGTTCTTTGGATCATTGCCGGTTTAACTGATGGCTTGGATGGTTACTTATCCAGAAAGTGGTCTGCTCAAACCACGGCGGGAGCTTTACTGGATCCGGTAGCGGATAAAATTCTCACTCTATCTATTTTGATCCTGTTATGTTACTTGAAAAAAATTGATCCTTTTTTAGTGATTCTGTTGGTATCAAGAGACATCTACATAACAGGCTTACGTTCTATCGCTGCAGATAAAGGTTTGATTTTATATGCCAAACCATTGGCAAAATGGAAAACAGCTTTACAGATCGTGGGTGTTTTTTTAATGCTAATTGGTTTTGAAATATCTTTTTATGTGGAGCATGCCGGTTATGGACTTTTATGGGTCTGTGTTTTAATGAGTTGGATCTCCGCCTGGGACTACACAAATGACTTTAGAAAAAAATTCAAATTTATTGAGTTCTCTTCTTAACCATTTTTCTTAATCTTTAAAATCACATAATCAAATTTCAGTAGCTTTTACACATTCAGCATCACAAAAATCTTAGATAAACATTTTTATAAAAAACCGAAAAAAATTGCACTTTGCACTTTTCTCCTTATACTTAATCATATATGACCAACCAAAAACGAGTTTTTCTATCAGCCGAATGGAACAATCTTATATTATTTAATTATCCTGTAAAGGATTCTTATCTCAAACCCTACTTACCAACAGGCTGTGAATTAGATTACTTTGAAAACAGTGCCTTTGTTAGTTTAGTGGCCTTTCAATTCTTAAACACCAAAGTATTTGGACTAAAATGGCCTGGGTTCACTCATTTTCTTGAAGTCAATTTAAGATTCTATGTCAGGTTTAAAGATCAGCGAGCCGTTTGTTTTATTCGTGAATATGTT
>JANQSP010000061.1 GCA_028283955.1 Bdellovibrionales bacterium | reverse complement strand
ATCCAAAGGGTTATAGGGCCGAACCAAAGGAGCCAGGAGGGCACAAAGTAAAATAAAGCCTAAACCACTTAGGCCAATGAGAATTCGAGTATTGGTTTTCTTCAAATCACTCTCTCCTTATCTGTGCACACGTACGATAAAATCATAAAAGCGATTCACACTTTTAATTTCCAATGGATACATGAAGTCTATAAAGTCAAAATGAGTTCAAAACGAGTTCGGCTTTGACACATGAGCGGCTGGTCCGCTCTGTGGCAAAACGCATGTCTGAGCTTTTGAGCTGACTTTTGACTTCATAGACACACAATTACCAAAAGCAAAATATATCCGGATAGAGGCAAAGCTATTTTCCTATATGTAACTTATAGAAACAAATTAAAACATATAAACAGGGTCCATGTTCAGATGAACCTGCACAGCCGGTACCTTGGAAGCGGATACCAGATTCAACACATTTATTCCAGCCTGTTTTAAAACAACCGGGTGGGAACTCTTAAGCAGCAAATGATAGCGATACTTGTTTCTTAAACGAAAATGAGGAGCGGGGGCCGGACCCAGCACCTCAAGATCCCCTATATATTTTAAATGATCCCGAATCTTCAAAATCATCTTCTTCGCCGAAGAGGCAGAGACAGACTGTGCCCGCACTAGACAAAGTTTCCCAAAGGGAGGGTAACAAAGCCTCTGTCTTTGTTTTAATTCCTGCTCAGCAAACTGTTCATAGCTTCCCGCTTTCAATAAATTTATCACAGGGTGAAGGGGATTATAGCTTTGTAAAATCACGCGGCCGGGCTGATCTCTCCTTCCGGATCTCCCCGCCATTTGAGTAATAAGCTGAAAACTTTTTTCAGCAGATCGAAAATCCGGCCAATTTAAACCCTGGTCAGCTAAAATCAAACCTACCAAATTTAAATAAGGAAAATCCAGCCCCTTGGCTATCATCTGAGTTCCAATCACTATATCCACTTCTTTTCTTTCAATCTGATCGAGTATATCCGCCCACTGTTTATGGGTTTTGACCTCATCCCGATCCGCCCGGATAATACGGGCAGAAGGAAAAAGATTTTGTAACTCCTTTTGCAAAGTGGCTGTTCCCACACCAAAAGAAAAAATATCCTCCCCCTTGCATTCGGGGCAGGCGGACGGCTTTTCCTGCTGAAAACCACAGTAGTGACAAAGAAGGTGAGAGCCCTGATGCTGGGTAAGAGAAATATCACAATTAACACAGAAAAAGTGATATCCGCAGGAAGGACAAAACACATAAACACTTTCCCCCCGACGGTTCAAAAACAAAGCCGCCTGTTCTTTTCTTTCCAAGGATTGCCTTAAAGCCTCGTGCATTTTTTTACTCAACCAAGAAGGAAGTGAGCTTTGCCTATCCCGTTCTTTTTTCATATCCACTACTTCCATCCTTGGAACAGAGGTCTGAAACACCCGTTTTTTTAATAAATGGTAATTATATTTACCGGCCTTTGCGTTCCACCAGCTTTCCAAACTGGGTGTCGCAGAGCCTAGCACCACCGGAATATTTAAACATTTTCCAAGGTAAACAGCCGCATCCCGACCATGGTATTTTAGTTTTTCCTCCTGTTTAAAATAGGATTCATGCTCTTCATCCACAATAATCCAGGAAAGACGCGGCAAGGGGCAAAACAAAGCGGAACGAGGACCAATGAGAATCTGTTTATCCCCCTTCAACATCTCCATCCATTGATGATGCTTTTGTCTTGGGCTCAGGCCAGAGTGAAAACAAGCCACCTTCCCTGGAAATCGGGAAGAAAACCTTTTTATATGTTGGGGAGTCAACGCAATTTCCGGCACTAAAATCAGGGCGCTTTTTCCTTCTTTAATAGCCGGTTCAATCAAACGAAAATAAATTTCTGTTTTACCGGAACCGGTCACTCCGTGTAAAAGATGAACACGGAACCCTTCTTTTTCCTGAATCTTTTTTAAACACTCTTTTTGTTCTGCTGTAAGAAGAGGCTTTTTCTCCCTATCGGATTCCTCCGACAGTTTGACATCAAAAAGTTCATCTACCGGTTCGGAAGAGGACTTTTTTATTTTTTTTTGCGAGCTATTTTTTTTCAGTTTCCCCACAACCGGAGGAAAACTCAAATGAACCACCTGCCCAAGATTATAATGATAATAATCCGCTAACCAGGAAAGCCATTTTAATCTGGCAGGAGAAAGTTTTTCCCGTTCTTCATCTTCAGATAAAATAGATTTGATCTCAAAAGACTGTTCTTTCGGACAGTCCACCTCCCGTAATATCACGGCCGGCATTTCCTTATTTTTTAAAGGCACTAAAACACTTTGTCCTCTTTGGAAAACAGATTGAGATGAGTAAATAAAATGTTTCTTTAAAGCTAAAGAAAGGGCCACTTCATAATATTTCTGATCAGAGCCGGTTTTTACCATAAACTCTACCTGAATTTTTCGTAAAACTCACGAACCCGGTCCTGGTCAGCAGAAGAAAGACTTTCAGGTAGTGTATTTTTTCTGGATAATTTACTTCTATGAAACCACTTTTTACCTATCTGCAGGGATTGCACCTTCTGAACCTGAATCAACACCTCTCCTGAATGAGAACGAAACAGTCTTTGAGAAGGAAAAAAAAGATGCCTGGGATAAAGTTTGTAACCCCAGGCCAGCAAACTTTCTCCGGACAGCCATTTCCAGGATCGAATGACAAATTCATCCTGCTCCAGCCAGACGCGGGCTTTTCCCACACCAATCTGATACTGTAAGCTTCCTCCTTTTCGGCTCAAACGAACAAAAGAATCAGAACCCTGGCCCTCCTCCCTTTCCGGTGCCTGAAAAGGAGCCGCCTTCCAAAAAGAAAAAAGTCTTTTTAGCTCATGTGCACTCCTTAAATGAAAAGGTTTTTCCAAATGGTAATGAGAAACAGAGCGATTTTGAATTTGATTGTTTTCATCTTTAAAGATTTTTTTATTTTTTTGGTAAATAAATCGCAAATAAAAACCTTTAAATTCTTTTTTCTTTGCCTTCACATCCAATCGCATTTGACCAGGCCCCAAAACCCACCATGTTTCTTTTAAGTGCAAAGGCTCCACAGCCTGTTTAAATACAACTTCCTGTTCAATACGATACCCCCCTCGCCCTTGGGAGTAGGCCAGATGAGATAAAATCATCGAATAAGCCGGAATATATGCATTCGCATCCGACAAAAAGAAAATAAAAACAACTAAAGAAAGGATCTTTTTTTTCATTTTTTAAGAAAAGCTCCGATATAAGTGTTATGGCTCATTTTAAGCGGTTTTCATTTTGTTTTTTGGTTCTAACACTCAGTATCTGGCTTTTCAATGCCTGTTCCGGTGCAGCCTCCAAAAGGGCGGAAATTTTAAGATCCATCGGTACAGGGCTGGAAGTAGCTCCCCCTCTTCCGGAGGAGGAATCAGAAAAAATTATCGAAGAGAGCGCCGAAGCGGAAGACGAAGCGGAGCCGGATGATCCAACAGAATTTAACTACTTTCCTTATGATTTACAACTGGACACGATCGCCTACATGGGTTGTGAAAACGCAAGTTTTTTCTCTTTTAAAGCGGGGGCCTATTTTGAAAGAAGCGGCCTTCGTTTGAGTGAGTACTTTTTAAGAAAAAAATCCTCTATGAGCCAGGGCGCACTAAAAGAGTTGATCGAAAGCTCTACAAAACACCAGGCCATACCTTACCTTTCCATTGCCCATTCAGTAAATCTCACCTCCGTTCCCAGAACACAAACTTCTATTGTTCAGTTTCCCATTCGTCTGCCCCGTTATATTACAGACCTGATTAATGCAGGTAATACGCGAATGAGAAATATTGGTGGTGATCCCATTGAAGCTGAAATTTCTTATGGAATTAACTCCATAGTCTACGCACGGGAATTAAATAAAAAATGGCGACTGCTTTTATCTTATAAAGGGGGAAAAGAAAATAAAACTCTCCATAAGACAGATGGGGACTGGGGAGTGGATGTCTATGGCAGAGTATATAGACTATCCATGAATGAAATAAAAAGCGCTCATCTGTTAGGCAGACATGTTATTAATTCTGTTTCTGAGGAAAAACGCCCTCAAGCACCCCCTCAACCCGGTTGGGCCTGCCCTGCGTCTCTTCGATTTGAAATCAGAAGGCATCCTGACAATGCCTTCAAGGCTCAAAAATTTTATGATATACAAACCAGTAATTATAAAAAACTATATCCCACTTTACAGTCCGCCTTAAATGCAGAAGACTCCGCACACCGAATTCCTCCAGATGAACCTATATGTGTTTCCGGCTCCAGTGGTGGGTCCGCTTATACCGTAGCCGGAAAAGTATTGGGAAACGACTGGAATATTAACACCAGCAAAAAATGCATCTCCCTTAAAAGCCCCAGCAATTATTGCTACGAAATTACCAGGATCAATAAACCGAGGTTTCGCCTGGCCAAAGCAGACTCAAATTGTGAAGCAGACGGAAATAATTACTGCCCTCAGTTTCTTTCCATCTGTGTAAGAAAAAATTAATTCTTTTTCTACACAAGCATCATTTCTATTTGACTAAACCAGAACAAAAGTTTTTATCTATTATCCCAAGAGGCATGGAAAAACCACAGGAACAATAATGAAGTTTATAAAAAGAAACAAAATATCTCATTTTTTCCTTCAACTGATTATTCCATCTCTGTTTTGCCCTTTTACTTATGCTTTAAATCCTAAAGGGCCTCTCGCCTTATCCATGAGTGGCTCCGGTAGAGCTATCTACAAGGGTGCGGAATATCACTTACTGAATCCGGCCAGCCTGGTTCAGCTACCCGGTTTTCAAGCCGCCGGGTTTTATGTTTTTGAAACAGAAAACAAAAAACCCTACTATGGATTTTCCCTAATGGAAAACCGACAAATCCCACTGGCTGTCAGTTACATAAGAGAGAGAGAAACAGGAGAGCAATATTTAAGCATCAGTACAGCCGCTTTTATTCTCCCGGGATGGAGTTTGGGTCTCAGTCTCAGTCGATGGGAAACAGCACAAGATACAAACTGGAATATCCAAGCCGGTTTTTTCATAAGACCCCAAAACTCTCCCTTTTCTATCGGGGCCACCTGGGATCATATTCTGCCTGTAGAAGGGGTTTTTGAAGGTCAAAGGCAATGGGGCCTGGGCATGGCCTATGAATTATATAAATGGCTCCAACTAAGAGCGGACACCGTTTACAACCAAAAAAAAGAGTGGAAGATAGCCGGAGGAACCAAGTTCACCATAGCTGAGTTCTTTATCTTAAGGTTGGGCAGCGGATGGGATCTGACTGACGACACTTTCCTTTTTTCCGGAGGATTAGGATTAGAAACAAAAAATATTGCTGTGGACTACGGCCTCAGCCAAGAAAAAGAAAACAAAGGGTGGCTTCACACCTTAAACATTCGTGGTTATTTTTGAGCCGCAGACTCACTGAGCCGCAGACTCACGTACACCAAGAGGAGCTGTCTCCTTTACTTCTTTGTCAAAATCCAAAACAAATTCCACCGGATGACGAACCCATCCTTCCTGACCAGGGTGATAACGATAACGCGCCAAAGCTCTCAAAGCTGCGTTATCCAAAACAGAGTGACCGGAGGAGTTTTTAAGCTGAATTTTTTCCACAAAACCGGCTGGATTTACATAGTAAACCACTTCCGCTCTTCCCTCCCACTTTTTTTTCAAAGCTTCCTTGGGATAAGCAGGCAAAGGATTACCTTCTACCTGCCTTAACTGGCTGTGACTGCGGGTTTTCCCCATCTCCACAGAGGGAATATTTTTATCAACAGAGCCGGAAGATTTTGTGGAAGAGGTTTCTTGTTCATTTTGTGGAGGAGCGGGCTTTTCTTCATTTGGTTTTTCTTCCCCGGCAGAGTTTTCTTCTGTTTCCGCCGGTGCGGCTGTTTCCGGCTGTGTATCCTCCTTCGCCTGATCACTTACGGGAGCTTCCTTTTCTTCAATCATCTCCTCTTCATCCACCCACTCTTCTTCCTGTGTTGGCTTTGCAGCGGATTCCTCTGAGGGTTTTGCTTCTGCTTCAGGAACTTTTACCTCTTCTTGTTTTTGAGGTTCTACTGCTTTCTCCGGTTCATTTCCTTCAGGTTCGGCAGAAGGAGTTTGTTCAACCGCCTTTGGCGCTTCCCCTTTCGGAGAAACCGGTTTTTTTACAAGTGGAGATTTCTTTACCGGAGCCGGCTTTACCACTTTAGGTTTCTTCACTGGTTTTTTCTTAAGCACTTTCTTCTTCACTTTGGGGCGAGGCTTTGGCTTTTCCGGCGCAGGTGGCACATCCAATAAATCTTCTTTAGCTTCTCCCAACTCATCCGGAAATTCCTCCAGGTTATTTAACTCTACCGTGTCCGCTCCACCACTTCCCAAAATACCGGTACGGGAAAGCAACACGGCTCCTACCGCCAAGTGCAGGATAAAAGACACAAGAAAAAAAGTTATAAAACGATTCATGGATCATTCCTCTTCTGTAACTTATGTTATGCTGTTTATTATCACTACTTTAGTCTTTTTCAAAAACAAAACTCTTTTTCTTTTCGGAAGAAAGATATAATTTATCCAGTTTTTTATACTTAGATTAAATTTTCAACTGCCCTCTTTCCCCAAGCCACGTCCTTTCGGCCCCCTGCCTGCGCAAGAGCCGGCTTTGATCCAGAATCCAGAACAGGTAAATGTCTTCTCTCAAGTTTGCTTCGTCATTCCCGCAAAGACTCGTCATTCCCGCGAAGGCGGGAATCCAGAAAACATTTTCTCATTTAACTGTTGGCACCATTTTCGTGAATCCGGTTCCGCCACCACTTTTTTTAACTTCTCAAAAGAGGAAACAGGTTTAACAGCAGCGTATTTTTTCCTAAAGCGTTCCAACCTGGTCCTTTTTAAATCCAATGCACTTATATCAAACTTTTTCTGACTTAAGCCAAGCTTTACTTCTTCAGCCAAAGTTTTCCAGTCCAAACAAGGTTCACATTTTAGTAAAATATCCACTCCGGCTGAAAGAGCCTGAACCATCACCTCCGGTAAAGAAAGGTCTTTTTCATACAAAGCCTTCATATCCAGATCATCAGATACAATTAAACCCTGAAACCCCATTTCTTTCCTTAGGGTTTTTTCTAAAAAAAAAGAAGATAAAGTGGCGGTATTCAAAGGGTCCATTTTAGGATAAAGCACATGAGCGCTCATGATTATTTCCACTCCGGCGGCTATCATCTTTTGAAAAGGAATCAGATCATGTGTGTGTAAAGTGTTAAAATCCCTTTGATCCACCGGAAGTTTTAGATGAGAATCCTCTTCCACTCCTCCATGACCGGGAAAATGTTTTGCACAACCCGCCAGGCCCGCTTTTTTCAAGCCACCAAAATAAGCGAGAGATTTTTTGGAAACCTCCTCAGGGGTATCACCCCATAGCCGCCCTTCAAAAAGAGGACTATAAACAGAAGGAACATCCACGCAGGGAGCAAAGTTGATACATATACCCAGAGCTTTTATTTCCTGAGCCATGTAAAAAGCGGTTTTTTCAATTTCCTCCAAAGTGCAAACTTCCGCCAGTTTAGCCGGAGCCGGCCAGGAAGGAAATTCTGTCAGATGCCTTAAGCGATCCACAGCTCCCCCCTCCCGATCTATCATAATTAAAGGAGCCGGGGCCAAGCTATGAATCTCCCGACACAATTCAAATAACTGAGATAAGGATTCAATGTTTCTTTTAAAAAGGATAAGGCCGGATATTCCCAACTCCTGAATATTTTTTCTTTCTTCTTCGGAAAG
>JANQSP010000059.1 GCA_028283955.1 Bdellovibrionales bacterium | reverse complement strand
CTGACTTTCTGAAAGTAAAATCTCCTCCGGAGTCATAGTGGAATCCCTGAGAGGCACCCGATCCAGATGCAAACGCATCCCCGCTTCTCCCTTGGTAATCATCTCAAAACTGGAGCTGATAAGACCCGCCGCACCCATGTCCTGAGCCGCCACCACCAGGTTTTTTTTCATCACTTCCAGACAGGCCTCCATCAATAACTTTCCATAGAAAGGGTCGCCTATTTGCACACAGGTTTTTTTATCTTCCGCCGGATTTTCAAACGACTCGCTGGCCATAGAGGCTCCATGAATACCGTCTCTTCCTGTACGCGCTCCCACATACACAAAAAGATTACCCGGGCCCCTTGCGCGGGAACTCATTATCTCCTCTTTTGAATTGAGATAGCCCAGAGCCAAAGCATTCACAATAATATTTTCATTATAGGAAGGATGAAACTCCGTTTGCCCGGTTAAAGTGGGAATACCGATAGAGTTTCCATAACCCCCGATTCCCTCTACAACCCCTTCCACCAATTCCCGTGTATGGCTAACGGAAGGCATGCCAAAACACAGATAATTGGCTAAAGCAATGGGACGCGCATTCATGACAAACACATCTCTCAGTATGCCACCCACCCCTGTCGCGGCTCCATGATAGGGGGTAATGCGAGAGGGGTGATTATGGCTTTCAATTTTAAAAGCCACCTTCTCCCCTTTACCTACATCCACCACTCCGGCATTTTCTCCCATGGCACCCAATACTCTTGGAGAAGAGAAAAAAAGTTTTTTTAAATGCAGGGCTGAACTCTTATAAGAGCAATGCTCACTCCACAGGGCGGAAAACAAAGCCAACTCCAGACGAGAGGGAGTGTGAGACAGAAGATTCTTTATGGAATGATATTCCTCCTCTGTTAAGCGATAATATTCTAAAAGTTGTTTCTGATTCATGCTGCCTTTTTCTATACTACATTCTCATATACTCGTCATTTCCTCTGTCGCGGCTCCCAATTGGACTACAGCCTGATTAACCAGTTTCCTGTATTCTACAGGACTTTTCATGCCTGATCCAGAGTGAGGAGCCATATTTATTGTAGCTTTTAATCCATTCTATGGATTTACAAATGTAAATACTCTTGTTATACTTACTTTAAATGAAGTTTGAGGGATTCAACTGGGACACTGGAAACACAAGCAAATGTCAGAAACATGGGCTAACTCAAGAGGAAATAGAATATTTTTTTCAACAGGAAAAAATTTATGTTGCTCCAGATATTAAACATTCAAATAGTGAAGATCGGTTTTTAGCTATTGGAAGAGGACCAGGAAATAAATTGATTATTGTAGCATTTACTTTTAGAAACCAAAAAGGGCAGAGGTTTATCAGGCCCATAAGTGCCCGCTTCATGAATAGAAAGGAGGTGCAAAAATATGAAAAAGAAGTTAAAAAAACTTAAAACAAATAAGTCGGTTGAAACACTCTTAAATCAGGATTTATCCCCTTACATACATTCTGAAAACTTTAAGCCGATGCGATTTGAATTAAAACCAAAAAACCAAACAGTGACAATACGAATGTCAGAAGATTTGTTAAAAGCATTAAAAAGAAAATCAAAAAAACACGGAATTCACTATCAAAAGCTGATACGACAGGCCCTTGAGGAAGCACTATTGGAGAGACGCTAAACACCTCTTGTCGCGGCTCCTATTTGGACTATACAGCCTGATTAATCAATTTCCTATATGACACCATCATAGAAATGATCAGCTAATAAGCCCACAAAGAATAAAACAAAGATTTTAAAGCTTCGGTTACATGGCTTTCAGCGGAAACACGCGAAGACTGAGGGGCTACAGATACAAGATGAATCGGATAATCATCCGGAAAGATTTTTCTAAACACTCTATTGGCGCGATACATATGTAAATAAGATGTAATTAAAAGTAGGTCTTCACATTGTAACCTCTTCACCCACCTTTGACTTTCTACGGCATTTTCATAGGTGGTTTTAGATACTTTCTCCAAAACAACATCTTCTTTATTGAGATTTCCATAAAAAGGCCATTGCGGAAAAATCTCATCCAAGACAGCTTTAGCATGCACACCGGAAATAATTAACTTCCGAACAGACCCACGGGAAAGAAGATCAAATCCTTCTCTGATTCTTCCCGCTCCTCCTGTTAAAACCACAGCACAATCAGCTTTATAATCTTCATCCCAAGCTGTGATTGTCTGAGCTGATACTCTTCTTAATTCCAGAAGAAAGAAAAAAGAAAACAAAAATATAACTACCAGACTAATCCCTATAAACAAAAACCTCTTAAGATACATAAGTTTTATATATTATATCTATCCTCACATTTCTATTTTTAAATCCATGAATGAGAATCTATGAAGGCAAAAGCCTGCCAGAATGATGTCTATTCTAATCAAAAGAAGCGATGACTTCTATTTCTATGTCCACGCCCTTGGGGAGTTCCTGTACAGCGACACAGGAGCGGGCCGGAAAAGGTTCTTTAAAATACTGGCTGTAAACTTCATTTACGGAAGAAAAATGATCCATGTTCTTTAAAAAAATACCGGCTTTTACCACATGACCAAAATTCATACCATGAGCCTCCAGAACGGCCTGGATATTCTTCATCACTCTTTCCGTTTGAGCAACAATATCCCCTGAAATTATTTTTTCCGTATGAGGGTCTATAGGTATCTGACCGGAAAGAAATAAAAAAGACCCTATAGAAACAGCTTGAGAGTAGGAGCCAACCGGTTTGGGCGCTGATGCGGAAAATACGGATTTTTTCATATTATTTCTCCATCACCTTCATTGTCATCTAACTGATACTTTTGCAAGCGATATCTAAAAGTTCTAAGAGAAAGTCCGAGCAACTCGGCAGCGGGTGTTTTCATCCCGCCTGTTCTCCGAAGAGCCTGTATTAAAAGACCTCTCTCCAAATCAGCCAGAGTGGATTCTATATCCAAGCCCTGCTCGGGAAGAGATATATCAAAAGTATGTTTTTTTTCACCCTGAGCCGCATCCCCCTGATGTAAAAACGGCAACACATCCGTATCCCTGATTTCCTGACCTTCGCTAAGAATGATGACTCTTTCCACCAGATTTTCCAACTCCCGAACATTTCCCGGGTAATTATATTTTTGAAAAAGAGGCATCACTCCATCTGAAACAGTTTTCACGGGACAGTTTAACTTTTTACTGTATTTTTTTAAAAAATGTTCCACAAAAAGCGGTATATCCTCTTTTCTCTCTCTTAAAGGGGGAATGTGCAGCCTCACTACATTCAAGCGATAAAACAAGTCCTCTCTAAATGTATTTTCCTGAACCATCTTTTCCAAATCCCGATTGGTAGCTGTGATGAAACGAACATTCACTTTCTTATCTGCTGTACCCCCCACCATCCTAATTATCTTCTCCTGAAGCGCTCTTAAAAGCTTAGGTTGCACAGATAAAGGCAACTCCCCTATTTCATCCAAAAACAAAGTCCCTCCATCAGCCAATTCAAAAAAACCCTTTTTATCCGTAACAGCGCCGGTAAAAGACCCTTTTTTATGCCCAAACATTTCGGATTCAATAAGAGTATCAGGGACGGCTCCGCAGTTAACAGCAACAAAAGATTTATCTTTCAGTACACTATTGTTATGCACGGCCCTGGCTATCACCTCTTTACCTGTTCCGCTCTCTCCGGTAATCAATACATTTGAGGTGGAGCTGGAAATCTGCTCAATATCCTTAAAAATTTTTTTCATGGAGTCAGATTCACCCACCAAAGTGGAAAAATCTTTTTCCTGATTCAACTCCTCTTTTAATTGCTGATTTTCCAACTCCAGCTTTTTCAGATTTAAAGCGGAAAGAATAGTCAACTTTATCTCGTCCACATTAAAAGGCTTTGGAATATAATCGTATGCTCCTATCTTCATTGCCTGCACAGCCGTTTCCGATGTATCAAAAGCCGTAATCAAAATAAACACAATATGAGGTTGAGCCGGTTTTACTTTCTTTAGAAGTTCCAAACCGGAAAGCCGCGGCATTTTTAAATCAGAAATCACTACATCAAAGGATTGTTTCTCAATCAGCTCCAAGGCTTTTTGTCCATCTTCGGCAGAGACCATTTCAAACTGGTAATCACCTTCGGCAGACATTCTTTTAAGCAGTATCTGAAAAAACTCACGAATGGACTGTTCATCATCCACAACAAGAATTTTTTTATACATGGGAAATCATCAGGCACTTTTTTTCTGTGCCAGTTCTCCAGGAAAAAAGTTAGGTTGAATAGGAAAACGAAGAGTGCAAATAGTTCCTTTTTCACCATGACTTTCATATGATAAATATCCTTTATAAAAGAAAACCAATTTGCGAACTATCGCCAGACCCAAGCCTGTTCCCGATTCTTTTTTTGAATAAAAAGGTTCATAAATGCGGGCCTTATCTTCTTTATTTATTCCCACTCCATCATCTTTAATTTTGACAATCACCCATTCATTATCATCAAAGCTGTCTATTTCCAATTTTCCAACTGACTGATTTTCCATAGCTTCACAGGCGTTTTTAACAATATTGAGAAATATTTGTTTAAATTTATCGGAATGCCCCTGAATAACTCCTTTTGCCTGCAAGGTAAAATGATAGTTAATATGTTCCCATTTCGGGTTAACACGCACATTATCCAATAACTCCTCCAATATAGAGTTTACCTGCACCGGTTCCATCTCAACTTTAGCCAAAACTGATTCTTCGTCTGTGGCATAATCCAAAAACTCTCCAACAATTCTATTTAACCGACTGACTTCACGCAAAGCTATATCCATCAGTCTTTTATTTTCAGAAGAAGCTTTATTTTGAATATCCAAAAGTTGGATACTGCCTCCAATACTGGATAAGGGGTTTCTTAACTCATGAGCAATTCCCGCTGCCATTCTGCCTATAGATGCAAATTTTTCTTTCTCCTGCACCTTTTTTTCTATTTCATGCATTTGAGTGCGATCTTGAAACAAAATTAAATACTTCTGCTTTTCCTGCTCAAAGACTTCAATAGGAGAGACAAAAGCCTCTATGGAAAGCTTATCAGATCCATTTTGATATTCTATATTCAAATGGCCTTCCTCTTTCCCTTCATTAGATACCATATACTCTCTCAATTCCGGAAATACCTGATGTACGGGTGCGGAAAACCCGGAAGGCAAATTTAAAATATTTAAAGCAGCCTGATTTGAATGCACAATAAAAGTTTCTTCATCTAAAATAAAAAGCCCCATATTGATGTTATCCGCAATAAGATCATTCAGGTTTTCCAATCGATTTACCACCTCATTCGCTGCCATTAATGACCATTTCATCTTCTTGGCATGATGACCAAAAAAACCACTGAGCCCGGCTACCGTCATAAAACCAAAATTATTTATCAGGAAAGAGAAAACCAGTGATTGATCTGATTCCACACCGGATGAATATAAAATCAAAGTCCATGAAAATAAGAAAGAAACCAAAAGCCCTTGTGTAAAAGCACCTTTATATTGTCCCAACAGCCCTGCACTAAAAATCTGAAGCATATATATAAAAATCAACACGGAATATAAAAGGGGAATGACAGCACTCAGGCATACTGTCATTAATACCGCATCTAAAAATAAGAAAGACCATTGAAAAAAAGATATATCCTTTATTTTTTGATAAAAATAAAAATATACGAAATCAATTGAAAAAGACAGAAACAAAAACAAATACACAAAAACCCATGTATCTGAATTTAAAAACAAAGGTTGATAAAACTGATAACAAATAAATCCCAATAATAATATGGAATGAACAGAAGCAAGAAGGCACTTTATTAAAAAGAACCTGTCGCTATCCACATATTTCAGAGTGGTAAGATTATTTTTTAGAGTATGTGCGTTTCTCATCAAAGTCCTCCAGCTATTCCCGGCATTTTAAATATAGGCAAGTATAAAGATATAACAATAAAACCTACCATACACCCCAACACAGCAATCATAAAAGGCTGTATAAGATCTGAAATGGCATTGGTTGTTGATTTAACCTGTTCTTCGTAAAACTCAGCTACTTTTTCCAATGTGGCATCTGTATTCCCTGTTTCCTCTCCAATAGCCACCATATTGGAAACCAGACCCGGAATAATCTTCTCTTTTTTAAGTGATTGAGCTATAGATTTTCCTTTTACCACCTGGGTTTTTACATTCTTAATGGATTTTTCAATAAAAAAATTATTAGAGGTAAGAGCAGAAGTATTTAAAGCATCCGCTACATTGATACCTCCAGACAATAAACAGGACAAGGTTCTAGTAAAACGAGCCAAGCTATTTTTTAGAATCAAAGGACCTATAACCGGCAACAACATTAAAAGCTGATCTTTCAGCTGTCGCCCCGCAGATGAACGCAAATACATAATAAAGCAAAATGGAATAAAAAAAGCTCCTAATACAATCATCAAGAAATTGTTTCTAAAAAAATCACTTGTAGAAATTAATATTTGAGTCATCAGGGGCAATTTTACATTTGAGCTATCAAAAATACTTGTGAATTTAGGCACAACCATTACCATAATCAATATGACAATAATTATCCCTATAGTCATAACAAACGTTGGATACATCATGGCTTTTTTAACTCTTCCTTTTAACTTTTCACTTTCTTCTATGTAGTCCGCCAATCTGTTAAGCATCACATCCAAACTTCCCCCTATTTCTCCGGACTCAATAATATTGACATACATATTACTAAAAACAGACGGATGAGCTGCCAAAGCGGCAGCAAAAGAACTACCTTTTTCAATATCATTCATCAAATCAGTGGTGATCTCTTTTAGTTGAACACTCGTAGCAATTTGCCTTATTATTTGAAGAGACTGCACAACAGGGATCCCCGCATTAATCAAAAAAGCCAATTGTCTTGTAAAAAATACCAGGTGTTTTGTATGTAAACCGGATAACCCACCACTCCCCAGCTGAAAAAGAGATTTTTTCATCTCAACATGAACAGGCTCCAGTTTTTTGGAAGCCAATATATACAATACTTCATTTCTGGTCTTGGCTTTTATCTGCCCGGAAATAACCAGTCCGCTGGATTTCTTGGCTTTAAATAAAAATGTATACATACGTGCAAACCTTTAAAAAAATTAGAATGATTGTGTTCCAATTAGATTTTGAAGCTTATCTTCTAAGCAATCCTCCTGGAACCTTTTTTCAATTTAGATAACAACTGCGTTAATTCATTAGGCTCATAACTCGACGCCAAAGCTATATCTTCAGAAACCAATCCTTTGGCAACCAATTCATATAGAGATTGATTCATTGTAATCATACCTGAAGCTCTTTGAGTTTGCATAATACTATAAATTTGATTAACTTTTCCCTCTTTAATAAGATTTCTAACCGATGGAGGGAATAGAAGAACTTCCACTGCAGGAACACGTTTAGTGCCATCAATAGTGGGAAGCAACCGCTGAGAAACAATACCTTGAAGAACCTGGGACAATTGCGATTGAATCAATTTTCGTTCATCCCCTTCAAACACCCCTGTTAAACGATCTATACTCTGAAAGGTGTTATTTGTATGAAGAGTTCCGAACGTAAGGTGCCCTGTTTCCGCGACATGAAGGGCTGTCTCAACTGTTTCTTTATCCCTCATCTCACCTAATAAACAAATATCCGGATCCACCCGAAGCGCTGCTCTTAAGGATGTGTGAAAGTCAACAGAATCAAAACCAACTTCTCTTTGGTTAACAATACACTTTTCATGAGAATAGATAAACTCTATAGGATCTTCAATAGTCAAAATATGAGACTTTCTGGTTTTATTAATTTCATTAATCATAGCCGCTAAAGTAGTCGTTTTACCGGAACCGGTGGGGCCCGTTACCAATACCAAACCATAAGGCTTTTTACTGAGATCAGATAAAACAGGAGGCAACCCAATATCTTCTACATTGGGAATAACCATTGGAATCCTTCTAAAACATCCAGCTACTGTTTTCTTTTGATAGTACAAATGTCCACGAAATCGTGCCGACTCACCAATAGCGAAACTAAAATCTATATCCTTCTCGTTTTCAAAGTTTCTTTTTTGCTCATCTGTAATAACAGAATAACAAAGCTCTTTACTGTGTTTATGCGTTAAGGGCTCTACATTCAGGTGAACTATTTGCCCTTTCACCCTCAAAGCAGGAGGGGCTCCTGATGTAATATGAATATCAGAAGCTTCTTCACGAATGGCTGTTTTTAAAATTTGTATCATTGATATCATTGGTCATCCCCCAAGGTTCCGTATATAACTTCATCAACGGAAGTGATCCCTTCCGCCATTTTCTCCAAGGCACTTCTTCTTAAAGTTTGTAAATTACTTTTTTGAATAGCCAAAGTTTTTAATTCTCTGGGAGACAAGCCCTTAAAAATACCAAGCTTTAATTCGGAAGACAATTCCAGAACTTCAAACACGGCTATTCTACCTTTATAACCGGCATTGTTGCAGTACTGACATCCTTCCGGTTTCATTACTTTAGGTTGTACTTTCTCCGCCTCTTCAGCTGAAAGACCCAATCCCTGCAGAACATCAAGGCCTACTTTATGATGTGTTTTACAACGGCTGCAAAGAACACGTAAAAGCCTTTGAGCAATAACAACTGAAGTATTCTCTGCCACACTGTAAGCAGGCAGTCCAATATCCACTAAACGGGTAATAGTGGAAGGAGCATCGTTAGTATGTAAGGTGCTTAACACCAGATGACCTGTCGCCGCTGCACGATAAGCGATATTCGCTGTTTCCTGATCCCTAATCTCCCCCACCAAAATAATATCCGGATCCTGACGAAGAAAAGACCTCAATACAGAGGCAAAGGTAAGTCCAATTTTCGCATTAACCTGCACCTGGTTTATACCGTAGAGCTTATACTCCACAGGATCTTCAGCAGTGGAAATATTTCTATCCGGCTTATTTAATTCCTGCAACCCGGAATAAATAGTTGTTGTCTTTCCACTACCTGTCGGGCCTGTCATTAAAATAAGTCCCTGACTGACATTTAAATATTTTTTAAAAGCCGCCAACTGTTTTTCGTTCATCCCCAAATCACTGATATCTGTACCCAAAGCGGATGTATCCAAAATCCTCATAACAATCTTCTCTCCGCTCACGACAGGAACAATACTGACCCGGAAGTTAATTATCTCACTACCCACTCGTATTTTTAAACGCCCGTCCTGAGGCAAACGCTTTTCACTAATATCCAGTTGACACATAACCTTAATACGACTGGATATAGAGCTGGCTAAACTAATAGGAGGATGAATATATTCAGATAAATGCCCATCCACTCTAAAACGAACACGACATTTTTTCTCATACACTTCAATATGAATATCCGAGCAATTTAAACGAACACCTTCTTTAATAAGATAATCCACACTTTGAACAGTGGGGTCATGTTGAATATTTTTATTGACCACTTCACTATCCCTTGAAACTTCCTCCTCTGCTGAAGTTTCAATAATGGAAAATAAATTTTTAAGCTCATGTCCACCCTCACCGCCATAATAATGGCTAATGAGTCTTTTAATTTCACTACGTTCCGCAACCATCATTTCAATTTTAGAATTGGTTAATAAAGAAAGGTCATCCTTTGCCTGTATATCTCCCGGATCAGAAAAAGCAACAATAATAGTATCTTCCACTTCCATAACAGGAATAAGAGTGTATTTTTCACAGACCTTTTTCGGCACTTTATAGATTACCTTCGGGTCCAGTTCAAACTGAGAAAAATCAATTTTCTGTAAGTGATATTGCTCTGCCATGAAGTCAGCTATTTGCTTATCCGAATAATGACCTGAATCAAACACGGAAAATAAAAAACTTCTTCGGGTATCCCCTTTCATTACGGAAATTTTAGCCCAATCTTTTTTAGGTAAAGCGTATTTATTATATTGAATATTTTTAGATTTATCTTTTTTGACAACTACTGGAGACTTTGTATCTTCAAGTCGCCTTTTGTTTTTTTCTGTTCTCTTTTTTCCAATTGACATATCATTGCCCTCACATATGATGAACATATAAATCAATCGGCATATGTAACTAAAAATTGAATAAATATTTCAGTTTTTATCCGCTAAAAAACTTTCTATAAACTAAGATATGCGAAAGTATTTTTTAGCCTGGTCAATATCCTGGGTAATTTGTAGAGCCAATTCTTTGGCACTAGAGTATTTTCTCTCCGGTCGAATGTACTTTAACACTTCCACCTCACATTCTTTATCCTTCCAGGGTTCCCGTTTTCCGATAAGGTGAACCTCTATTTTTTTTAGACAATTATCTGAAAATGTCGGTGCTACTCCAATGTTAATAACTGCGTAAAAAGACTCGTTTTTTCTTACTGCTCTGGCTATATAAACTCCATTCAATGGAAGTAAGCTATTCTCATTCACTTTTAGGTTAATGGTGGGAAAACCCAAGCCCCTGCCTCTTCCCTTTCCTTTCACTACAAAACCTTTTATTGAAAAGGGCCTGCCCAAAAGTAGAGGCACCAAATCCCACTTTCCGGATAAAATTGCTTCTTTTACAGCCGAGCTGGATATAACAATATCTCCACACTTTACAGGAGGCACAACTTTAAGTCTAAAGTTGTGTTTTTTACTCAGCTCCTCAAGCAATCCGATAGACCCTCTGCCTTTTGTACCAAACCGAAAGTCGTATCCGACCACAATCCATGTTGGGTTTATTAATTCAACAATGTATTCCTCTATAAATCTTTCCGGAGGAAGCCTGGAAAAATCTTTTGTAAAAGGCTCAACAATAATATGATCCAGGCTCATAGAGCGAAGTATTTTACTGGTTTCTTCAAAAGAACATATATATTTATGATTTTTTTCAGGATATAAAATCTGAGCAGGATGTGGGAAAAAAGTATAAAGAACAGATGATTTGTTTTCCCGTTTCGCGTATTGAATGACTGTATTAACTAACTCTTTATGCCCTAAGTGAACACCATCAAAGTTACCGATAGTTAAAACGGCGCCTTTAAACCGGCTATCCATTTTTTTTAAAAGTAATATGTGCCAGAATGTCAGCACGGGCTACTATTTTATTTCCAACAGATGCCACACCCATACCCCAATAAAAGGAAGACTTTTGTTTTTTCATCTCCACTTTTAGATCCAATACATCCCCGGGAAAAACAGGAGACTTAAAACGCACATTATCCACACCGGCAAAAAACAATTGTTCAATAGCCGGGTCCCCTTCCACAGCAGAACAACATAAAGCCCCTGCCTGCGCGATAGCTTCCAAAATCAATACTCCCGGCATAACAGGATTATCAGGAAAATGACCTTTGAAAAATGGCTCATTACCTGTAACATTTTTTTGTGCTCTACACACACGGCCTACAATGTCTCCGGGAGTGTTTTCTGTTATCTCCTCCACGCGATCCACAAGAAGAAAGGGATATCTATGAGGAAGAATTTTTTTAATAGCCTGGATATTCAAAGGAAACCAAGGTTCAGAAGAAACAGAAGAAGGGACACGATTTTCTTCAAATACTTTTTTTTTCACTGAACAAACCTGTTTTTAAAAAATAAAATTTAAAGTTTTTCTCCGGCTATTTATCTTTTTCTAATGTGAAATCATTTGTATTTCTTTTTGTACATACTTACCACTTTGTCTGTCAAATCCAAATTGGGACTCACCCATAAGGCACCATCTTTATTGCGAACCACATCCACTTTTTTCTTTTTAGCTACAACCTCAATAACTTTTTTGATTTTATTAACCACACTAGCTTCCAAATCAGCCTTTTTCTGTTGAAACTCCATGTCTTTTTCTTTTGCAAACTGCCCCATCTGCATCTCCATTCTCCGTATGGATTCATATTTTTTTGCCTTTTCATTATCAGACAAAAGAGACATTTCTTTTTGAATCTTCATAGCTTCTTTCTTAAACCCTTCACTTTTCTTAAGGAGAACACTTTCTATACGCTTACGCTCTTTTTGAAGAGACCGGGTAATCTTATCCTGCTCACCTGTCTTTGCCACAGCTTCATTTAAACTGACATAAGCCACCTTAAAGCCACTTTCTTTTTCCCTGGCTGCCAAAACCGGAAAAGAAATCATCAAACACACAACACAAATTATCATTCTTTTCATCATACCTCCCTTTTTTTAACTTTATGCTTATAATGATCCACACATAAATTCAACTCTCTATTGTTAAATCTAAAACAAGTTTTTAAAATGGAAACCCCATTGTTATCTGAAGTTCAGAGGATTCTTCACCAAATTCCGGCCTTGGATCAAACGGGAATCCCATTTCCAAACGAAAAGGCCCTACCGGAGTAATGACCCTTAAACCCACACCCCAGTTCATTCTTAAATCAGCTTCTTTGAGAGTATTATAAGCTGTTCCTATATCCATAAACACAACTCCTAATAACTGAGCTCTTGGAAAAACAGGAAACTGCAACTCCAAATTAGTGTAGAACTCTTTACTTCCTCCAAAAACCCGTTGTGAAACATCCTCAGGATAAGGATGGTTATACTGCAAAGCTTTTTGATAAACTCGTTCCGATTTCTTTCTTGGCCCTACAGAAAAATACTTAAACCCTCTTAAACTGTGAATACCACCTAAAAGAAATAAGCTATCAAATGGAACATCTCCCTTACCCTCACCCAGATTAAAATGCTGGCTATATTGAACATTAAAACGAAAAACAACATCCCAAAATAAATTTTGATAAAATCGAAAGTTAGTGGATAATGTAAGATAATTAAATTTTCCGAAGATTCCATCATAGGCCAAAGAGCTCTGTGAAAATATCCCTGCTGTTGGAAACAGACGATCATTTCTTCGATCGTACTCTACAATCGCCTTTACCGGATTTCGTAAACCACTGGCTGACTTAACCGGATAAAGCACATCGTCTATTGTATTTTTTAACTCCACCGACTCCAAACGATAATAAAAAAGTAATCTCAAAGTATCTGAGAGAGAGCGTCCAAAAGTAATACCACCACTGACCCTTTGCTCTGAGAACCCACGATAACTTGTGTCCGGAAAAGAGTTCCAACATGATCTTTGACTCTTTTTTAACTCTTTTTCGGATTTTAAACGATCTTCCTCTTTTTGAAATCCCCCTGTTGCCACCTTATTATCATGTGCCTTTTGCCGTTCATCAAATTTTTTACAATTCTCAAAAGGACCTTCAAAAAAACCGCCACTCCAGTATTCCAAGTAAAAATCCCCCCCAAAATACCATTTGGAATCCAAAAAATAAGGATCTGAAAAGTTAAATTTTATAAGCTGCCGGGAAGGGCCTGAATATCGGTCCTTTTCCTTTTCATCAACAAACCATTCTCTGGGAATTTTCAAAATAGCATCCAAGCCAACATTATATCCCATACCAAAAAGATTAAATTTATGAATTTTTCCATTAAAAGAAACACCAAGATATCCATCATATCCGGCTCCCAACTCCAACGTACCTGTGTTTTCTCTCTCTTTTATGTGAACCTCCATATCCACAAGGTCATCCCGACTTTTAATCGTTTTTGAAACTATTTTAACATCATCAAAGAAGCCCAATCTTTTGATATTCTCCACTGATCTATTCTTATTTGTCTCATTATATAACTCACCTTCAAAAATCCTCATCTCCCGTCGAATCACTTTATCCCTTGTGTAATCATTACCGGTAATATGAATCATCCCTATATTCACTTTTTTCCCTTTTTGTACTTCAAACATCACATGAATAGTTTTGCCATCATCCGTTGGCAGATTAAAAAATTTCGGAATAATATTAACAAAAGCATACCCTTTATCACCATACTTTGTTTCAATCCGTTTAATATCCCTTTGTAATTTTCCATAAGAAAATACCTCTGACTCTTCTGTTTCCAGGTCCTCTTCCAGATAACTCGTATCAAAGATCAAGTCTCCTGAAAAACCAACAGTCCCGGCTTTATATTGATCCCCTTCCTGAATAGGAATATTAATGGTAATGTCCGTCTTATCAGGTGAGATAATGATCTCCGGAGTTCCCACAAAAATTCTCCAATACCCCCTATCCATATAAATAAAACGAATATTGTTGAGGTCTTTTTCCAACACCTCCCGACTATAAGAACCGGATGAAGTAATAAAACTGAGTAACCCCGCTTCCCTGGTCCCCATAAAAGATTTAATTTCCTTGGAAGAAATAGAGTGATTCCCTATAAAATGAATTCTTTTCACTTTTACTTTTTTATTTTCTTTTATATGAATCTCTAAATGAACTTTACCTTCCTGGTCTGTTTTTTTTACAGAATGAGTTATCTGAGCCAGATAATAACCTTTCTTTTCATACTCATCTTTTATACCCCTAATAGCTGATTTTACTTTTTTATAACTAAAGAAATCATAAGCTGAAAAATTAAATATCTCATCCAGCTCTTTTTTACTTAAACTATTATTCCCTTTATAAATTATTTTTTCAACAACAGGCTTTTCTTTCACTTTATAAATTAAGGTGACTTTTCTCTTTGCTTTTACCTGTTTTTGAATTTCAATATCGTAAAACCAACCTGTATTAAAAATTCTTTGCACATCTTCTCTTATTTTTTTTTCACTGTATCTTTGATTCACTCTAGAGGTGATTTTTGAACGAATAGCTTCCTCTTCAACAATTTTATTTCCCTGTATAACAATTTTATTAATCTTCAGCGATGGATTCGCGACGACAACCAAAGAGAACAAACAAGACAAAAACAAGAAACAAAAACGAAGTATCATAATCACTCTTCAATCCCTTTTTATTTTGTTCATCAACAAAGCCGCCAACCTATCCTGAAATAAGCACTTTGTCAAAATACCTCAAGCTAAATCCAAAATAACTAAACTATGCCATCCCCGCACCACTGGCATCCCCGCGAAGGCGGGGACCCAGTAAAAATAAAACAGATTTCCGCTTTCGTGGGAATGACATACCTTATTAGAAAACATCAAATAAAAACCCCATCTTTCATATTCAGCACCTTTGGAAAAGCCCTGGCAAACATAGGGTCATGACTGGCGGAAATAAAAGTAATACCAAAACGAGTTTTTAACTCAAAAAAAATATTTAAAATATTAGTTGTATTTTTTGCATCCAGGTTTCCCGTGGGTTCATCCGCCAATATAATTTCCGGCTCATTCATAAGTGCGCGTGCAATAGCCACCCTTTGCTGCTCTCCCCCACTTAATTCTGAAGGAAAATGTTTTCTGCGGTCAGCTATTCCCACCAGTTCAGTTAAATACTCCGCCCGCTCTTTTGACTTTTTAAAATCTTTCCCGCCTATTTGACCGGCAATCATAATATTTTCAAGAGCGTCAAATTCACCCAGCAAATAATGAAACTGAAAAATAAAGCCCATTTTTTGACTTCTAAATTCCGCCAACTCCTTATCTGTAGCCTGACTCAAATTCTTTTTATAATAAAAAACCTCCCCTTTACTGGGACGGTCCAGTGTTCCAATAACGTGTAGAAAGGTGCTCTTACCTACTCCCGAACCTCCGGTAATGCAAATAGCCTCTTTCTTTTTTACCTTGAGGCTGATATTTTTCAACACCTCAATTTTCCCATCTCCTTTGGAAAAACTTTTACTGACTGACTTTATATTTAGAATTTCCGTGTCACTCACAAAGCAACCCCTCTCTCAAAGATGATTTTAAAGCCCTCCAGGCCGGTAAAAAACAAGAGATAAGACAAATTAACTGAGAACAAACAAAAATCAATAAAATATCAGACAACCTTATATCAGTTATAATTGTATTTATCTTATACACATCAGCGGGAATGATTTGCCAAACACTTTGAATACTCACAAAGAATTTGGAAAATAACCAACCCACTCCCATACCCATTACAGTCCCGACAAAACTAACAAGAAAACCCTGAACCAACAGAAGAGAAAAAATAAAGGCTTTACTTGCGCCCATTACTTTCAAAATACTAATCTCACGAACCTGATTCAAAACAGAAATAGATAAATGAGAGGAAACATTAAATGCCCCTGCCAACACCAATACCATTAAAATAAAAAAGATTAAAAACTTTTCTCTCTGAACAGCTTCAAAATAGCTTCTATGCAAATTCTTAACAATATTCTGCCAATCACTTACTTTATAAGATGAACCCAGGGCTTGAGTAAACTTTACACGCATTTGTTCAACCTGATCCGGATCTGTAAGCAGAAGACGCAAACCGGATACCGCTTTGGGATGATTAACCAAATCCTGAACAGTCTCAATATTGACCAATATATGACGGGAATTAAAATCATGAAAACCCAGATCCAATACTCCCTCCACATACAATTGCCGATGTTTATTTTGGAAAGAATTATTTGAATCCATTTGAGGGATCACAATATGAAAAGAGTCTCCGGGCTTCAGTTTAAACCTCTTTGCTATTCCCCGCCCTATAACAGCCGATTGCCGATCCTTAAGATGAAAAGCACCTTCCACTAAACGTTTTTTTAATTGTAAAGTATGGTGTACCTTCTCCGAAGAAACCCCTTCCAGCAGAATACCTGATAATTCTCCTTCATACACAAGAAGAGATTTTAAAGACAAAAAAGAAACATAAGAAGAAACCGATTTATTCAAATCCGGTTTTATTTTGTCTAATATATCTTTTTCTGTTGATAATCTGCGACCGGTAATAACAAGATGGCCTGTCATATCCACAATAGCCTGTTTTACTGTGGTTTCATAACCACTATAAACAGACATAGCTAAAATTAAACTGGAAGAGGCCAAAACAAGGCTAAAAATACTGATCAATGGAGTAAAACGAATAAAATGATGTCGTGAGAGAAAAAATCTTTTAAGCCATAATATAAAAAACACGGAAAACCTCTTCGGGGAGAGTAACATTTAAGGCCCTGGAATACGAAAAAAAGCATGGCGCAACACACCCACTTTATGAGCTTTTTAACCAGGAAGAAATAAAAGGGTCCAACCCTCCGTTTAATACTTGAGAAGGGTCTGTCGCCTCCCATTGAGTGCGGTGATCTTTTACCATTTGATAAGGGTGCAAAATATAAGAACGAATTTGACTGCCCCATTCATTAGCTTTTTTGGATGACTCTACTGATTCTTTTTCTTTTTTTCGTTTTTCCTCTTCACGATTGTAAAGAGCTGCTTTTAGCATTTTCATTGCATGATTGCGATTAGCGTGTTGACTTCTTTGATTCTGACATTGAACTACAATATTTGTGGGAAGATGGGTAATGCGAACCGCACTGTCTGTTTTATTCACATGCTGACCACCGGCTCCACTGGCCCGATAGGTATCCACCTTTAAGTCCTCTTCCTTAATAACAATTTCAATATCATCATCTACATCCGGCCAGACGAAAACACTGGCAAAACTGGTGTGGCGACGTGCATTAGCATCAAACGGACTAATACGCACCAGACGATGCACCCCTGTTTCCGATTGCAGGTATCCATAGGCAAAAAGGCCTTTCACCAAAAAACTCACAGAACGAATTCCCGCTTCTTCCGCCTCACTTAATGATAAAATCTCAATTGAGAACTTTTTCTGCTCTGCCCATTTAAAGTACATCCTTTGTAAAATACCTGCCCAATCAGCCGCTTCCGTGCCTCCGGCACCGGCATGAATAGCCATATAGCAGTCATTTTTATCATTTGGACCACTTAAAAAACTTTTTAACTCCAGGGCTTTCAATAACTTAGTTAATACAGAGCATTCTTTTTTTAACTCAGAAAAAGACTTTTCACTTGGATCTTCCTTCAAAATCTCCAATAACACCATGCTGTCTTCCACATTCTGATGCAGATTTTCCCATTCTGTAATGGTTTTTCCTATTATTGTTTTTTCCTTGGCTATTTTATTAAGGGCCTGGTGATCTTTCCATAAAGAAGGGTCCTGGCTTTTTGAATCCAACTCTTTTAACCGAGCTTTTTTGGAATCCAATTCAAAGATACCTCCGCAGATCAATGACCTGTTTATGTATCTGTTCCAACTGTGTTTTTAGCTCATGTATTTCCGTTTCCATACTCATAATAACTTTCCTTTTTTTCTTTAGAATTAAACTGACTTGATAAAAACTTCACTTTAACTGTCCACTAAGGTGAGTTTTCATCGGAGTCCGGGACATTTACACTCTCCGGGTTTAATTTTTCAAAAACGGTACCCTGAAGATGATACATCTTTTGCGCTTCAGCCTCTCCCTTCTCATGATCAAACCCCAGCAAATGCAATATACCATGTAAAACTAAATAGTACAGCCACTCTGTCTCTGAAAATTCACCCGTCTGTGTAACGGAAGCAGCTGAAAGACAGAGCACCAACTCTCCCAAAGAACCCTCTTCCACCGGGGAAAAACTCAGAATATCTGTTACAGAGTCTTTTTTCCTAAATTTTCTATTTAATTTCTGTATCTCCTCTTCATCCACAAAAGCCACTGTTAGTTTTTTTTCCAACATTTCAGGCTGAATATTTCTTGTTTTTAATTCCCCATACACCGCATGTATATAGGACTCCAATTGTGATTCCCTCACCTGATTCTTACTGTTATTGATAATCTCTACCTTCATCATATATCTTTCTCCAATTATATAGATGTAAATTTATGAAGGCATAATTAGCTCAAAAGCTCAAACATGCGTTTTAAACTAACTGTATCTCTATAAATAAAACAACATTTATCTGATAATACTAACTCATTTTATAAATACAATCTATGAAGTCAAAAGCAGGTCAAAACGAGTTCGGCTTTGACACACGAGCGGCTGGAAGTCCGCTCTGGGGCAAAACGCATGTCTGAGCTTTTGAGCTGACTTTTGACTTCATAGATAAGTACCTATCAAATCATAGATTCTCTTTTACTACGCATTTTCTTTTTTATTAAACTCATACACTCCACCGCCTGGGGCAAACGCAATAAGGAACCAATAAAAAAATATAAAACTATCGAGGAAATGATCACAAAAATAAGAGCAAAAACAGAAGCTGCTTTATCTGCAAGCCCTGTTAAAAATTCAAATGAAAAATATAAATATACGGCCAAAATTCCCAGCAATGGCAAAGAAAAGAAAAATCTTTTAAAAGTCCTAAATAAATGTAGGTCCCCTACAAAAAAAGGATAAGCTCCCATTAAAAGACACATAAAAAAGACATTTGATATTACTGTCGCCCCTATCAAACCCTCCAGATCAAAAGCCCGCATCATATAAGGTGTAAAAATCCAATGGAACAAAACATATAAACAGGAGCACACAGCCGGATACCAGGTATTTTTAACAGCGTAAAAACAAGTTGCCAACACACGGGAAAGGGAAGAACTGATCAGTAAAACAGAATAAATCTTTAAAACCAAAGCGGTGTTTTCTGCAGTCAAAGCATCAAAACGCCCTCTCTTAAATAACACCTCTACAATAGGAAGTCCCAAAAAATAAAAAGCCAATACACAAGGCAAGGTAAGAAATAAAAGTATATCTCTTTGGTCCGCTGCCGATTTAAGCATTTGCTCTGTTTGCCCCCTCGCTGCAAAATGAGAAAGATGAGGGAGAAGGGCTGTACCCATACTAATAGCAATGAGGGAGCGTGGGAGTTCCAACAAGCGATCTCCGTAATAAATATAGGTGTGTGTTCCTTCCTCCAACAAACCGGAAAAATAGAGATTTAACAATCCAATAACAGCGAACCCGCCCACCCCAAAGATACCGGGAAGAAAACGACTCCACATGAGTTTTAAATCATTTCCTGAGACAGAAAACCTAAGACGCGGCAGGAAGTTGAGCTGGTATAGTAGAACCGTTGTCAGGATGACCTGAATAACCCCACCCACCAAAACACCCCAACATAAAAGCAGAGGGGGAAAAGACATGATATCTTTTGGAAGAAAAGAAAAAGCAATGATAGAGATATTTAAAAAAGCCGGAGCCAAAGCCGGAAAAAAGAATCTTCCCAAAGCATTAGCCACCCCCATAAAATAAGCGTAAAGAATAACCAAAAACAAATATAAAAACAAAAGACGTGCCATCACCACAGCCATCTGTAGTTTTCCCTCCACCTCCGCAAACGGCGTGTCGGCAAAAAGAGTGCTTAACATAGGGCCCATAAACACAATGCCCAAAACAGTCAAAATGGAAACTCCGATTAACAAAATCGTATAAACACTATTCATGAAGTTTCTAGCTCTTTGTTCAGCTTCCTCCTCAGGGGAACCGGAAAGACACTGTATAAATATCGGGATGAAACTAATAGAAAGGGCTCCTTCTCCAAGGAACCGACGAAAGAAATTGGGAATCCGAAAGGCTACAAAAAAAGCGTCTGTCTCTGTTCTGGAGAAAAAAGCCCCTATTGTCATATCCCTGAACAAGCCCAGAATACGAGAGACAAAAGTCCCCGCTGACATAAGAAAAGCGGATTTAACTACTGGTTGATTCCCCTTTTGTTTTTTTAAAATCTCAGACACTCAGTACCTCTTATAAAAATAAGAGTCACTGTATCTTTTTCTGGATTCCAGATCAAGCCTGCCCCCGCAAAGGCGAGGGTCCGAAATGACGTACCTGAAGCTAAAAGAAATCAGTCACAGGAAGGCAAGGTAGCTTATTGAACAGCCCCCGAATCATAATTAACATGTTCAGTAGAGTATTCATCATTTTCTGTTGCTATATTTCGTTGATTTTGATGATGCCGCTTTTGAAGCTGCTGATTGACAACTTTTCGTATAAGATTTCTTTCATCCTTTTTCGCTTGGCGAAGTAAAGACCTTAATTCCTCGTTCTGACGCTCCAGGTTTTTGATATATTCTGCACTGTCATTAATATTTCTTTCACAATTCCGTCTTAAATACGCCAACTCTCTATTCAAATTTGCGTTCGCATCACTACAGCTTTCTGGAAGAAGTGGAGGGTTGTAAATCGGCGTCGGCTCCGGCGGATCGGGATCGGCTGTAGGTTGCACAAGCTGATCTTCAGGTACATGTATTAGCTGAGGAACACTACTGAAAGCTACAGAGCTTATACTTAATAAGAACAATGCGATTAAAATTTTCATAACAAATCTCCTTTTTTTCGTACATATTTATAAATTGATTATTTCTTTATTTTTATATTAAACACACATATTTTTTTAGAGTTTTGCTCTCCATAGCTAAAACATTCCTAGAATGAGTCATATTATGCAGATGAAATAAAGACAAGTTACTAAAGTTTGTATGAGGGTCCGAAATGACGTACCTGAAGCTAAAAGAAATCAGTCACAGGAAGGCAAGGCAGTATAACTACATAAATTATTTATTTCACGAATATTGAGATTATAATCGCTTTCACCTGTGAAAAAGCTGGCTACTCTCTTAGGGCCACAATGCACTATCAGGTAGCTGTCAGAACAATAGTTTTCCGCTCCACTGTTCCTGTACACTCTTTGAACTGTTTGTGTATAGTATGAACAATCATCGGGACAATATCTTCTCTCCATCAACTCATCATTCATCAGTAACTTCTGCGATAATTTGGCAAATGAATCCAGGGAAATACACCTACCCTCATTTTTGTCATCCACTTTAGTGTTAAAACAGGAAACAGGTACACTTCTTTTACACTTTTCGTATTTCGTCTTTTCGCTGCAATCTTCCGATTCACCGATAGACATACACTTGACTACCGGTTTGCCACAAAAAAACCTCACCCTCTGTTCATAAGGTGTCCTCGTCCTTTCACAGATAACGGATTTTCCTTTATATGTACCTACTTGAAAAGAAAGTGGTTCTTTTCCCGGAACAACTGAATAATCGGGGAAATCAGCACTGGAGGTATCGGAATTAAAATCAATCGTTTTATGCCCTGAACAACTGTCTTTTTCTACATCAGACGGATAAGAGGTGATACTAAGAGTATAATTATCCACTCCGGATTTCTGGTAAGACTCATGTGTCTCCAGGATTTTGTCTGTCAAAGAACGATTAACAAGAGATAAGGGTTCCACAGATCGCACAACATCCATAGGACTGACACTGGAGAAAAAGTTGGTATTACTCATTCTTCTCAGTAAATCATTTTTTTGAATAGCCGTTCGTAAATCGGGAGTGGCACAAGCTATATCCTGCAGGCTGGACATAAGTTTAGAGTCCAGCTTACACGATCCTGTTGTATTTCCCATGTTATGAACAAACAGGCAGACAATAAATAAAGACACTTTCCAAAAATGACACATATATCCAAAAATAACTTATTAAACCGAAAATAACAATATGTCGCAATTTCTATATCGGCAGGCTCTTTGTGAAGGTTGAGCCAAGGTAAAGTTAAAAAAACAGAGCCACAGAATGAGCTATACAAGCCGATCAGGAAGTAAGCCAGGGGATGAGAGGAGGCCTCCACAAGTACCTTTTCTGCTGGCTATATTTCGTTGATTTTGATGATGCCGATTTTGAAGCTACTGGTTGACAACTCTTCGTACCAGGTTCCTTTTATCCTTATTTCGCTTAGCGAAGTAAAGACTTTAATTCCGCGTTCTGACGCTCCAAATTTTTGATATATTCTGCACTGTTATTATACCGCACCATGAAGGCTTTTTTCACAATTCCTTTTTAAATTCCCCAACTGTTGTTTCAATCTTGCGTTCGCATCACTACAGGTTTCAGACGATAGTCTAGCTAGTGAGGGCGAAAAAGTATTAGGGATAGGGGTAAGCTGATCTTCAGGTACAGGTGTATAGGGATTCGGAAAAGTATCAGGGATAGGGGTACGCTGATCTTCAGGTACAGGCGTATAGGGATCCGGAGAGACTTTAAGTGGCACAGGCTCGTCATGCAAATAATAATAGGTAGGACTGCCGAAAGCTACAAAGCTTATACTTAATAAGAACAATGCGATTAAAGCTTTCATAAAAAACCTCCTTTTTTTTGTAATATTACAGACTGATTATTGCTTTATTTTTATATAAAACACAACACATTTTTTTAGAGTTTCGCTCTCTATAGCCAAAATACTCCTAATCTTTTGATTCCCGCCTCCGTGGAAATGACAAGCTTGTACAGGAATAACAGCTATATGAAACATAATTCTCTCGAGGCAAAAGCAGGTCAAAACGAGTTCGGCTTTGATCACAGTGCAGCTGAAAGCAGCTCTGTGGCAAAACGCATGTTTGAGCTTTTGAGCTGACTTTTGCCTTGAGAGAATATACTCTTTCTTATTCTGGATTCCGGGTCAAATCCGGAATGACGAAGGTAAAAAATCTAAAAATCTTGCAGGATATAAAAAGTAATGGTAACACCTGTTTTTATAAAAGGAGAATATTGTGGCTAATCATAAATCGGCAAAAAAAAGAATCCGTCAAACAGAAAGGCAAAGACAGGTAAATAAAAAAACCATCAGTCGCCTCCGTACTTTGGAAAAAAGTTTACATCAATCTATTGAGAAAAAAGACAAGAATAAAGCCCTGGAACAACTAAAAACATTCTACACAGAAATGGATCGCTCTGTACGCAAAGGAAGCCAACATAAAAATAAAGTCAGCCGGAAAAAATCACGTCTCTCCGCCCTCGTTAACAGTATCTAAAACTTACTCTTTTCATGTATATTGTCATCCCCGTGTAAAAAACGAGGATCCATAAAGTATATGGGCCTCTACTGGATTCCCGCCTGCGCGGGAATGACAGGCTTTGCGGGAATGACGGGCTTTGCAGGAAGAACGGTTGTGCAGGATAGTTCATGATCCAGTAATTTTTTTTTCGCTTTAAGACCTAAAGCAAAACCTCCCAAACCTTTTTGAGCCACCACCCGATGACAAGGCACTAAAATTAAATAAGGATTTTTGGCACAGGCCGAACCCACGGCTCTCGCCGCCCCAGGGGAACCTACAGCTTTTGCTACCTCAGTATAAGTGCGGGTTTCACCATAAGGTATTTTACATAAATATTTCCATACTTTTTTTTGAAACAAAGTCCCTCTCGGAAATAAAGACAACTTGCCGCCTTTTATTTTTTCTCCATAAAAATAATCTTCTAAAAAAGAAAGTATTAATCTTACTGTCTCGATAGAATATTTATTTTTCTTATAATGAGAAGAAGATTTCTTCTTTGTCCCTTTCACTCTCGAAATAGAATATATTTTATTTTCTTTTAATTGAATTTTTAGAGTTCCCACCGGAGAACTATAAAAAAATACACATTTATACATTTCCATCAAGACAGTGTCTTTCTGCGGCTGGCGGGAAGAACTCCCATGGCTTCCCGATACTTGGCGATAGTTCTTCGTGCCAGGTGTACACCCAGATCCGATCCCAGGCGATCCATAATTTCCTGGTCAGAAACAGGATTTTTTGTATTCTCATCCTTAATATAAGAAAGTATTTTCAGTTTCACCACCTCACCACTGATTTTTTCTCCTTTATCTGTTTCAACACCGGAGTTAAAAAAATATTTAAGCTCATACACTCCATGAGGAGTATAAACATATTTATTTGTGGTAACACGGCTAACTGTGGATTCATGCACACCCACTTCCTCCGCAATCTGTTTTAAAATAAGAGGTTTCATTCCTATAGGGCCTTTGTGAAAAAAGTCTTTTTGATGTTTTACTATGGCAGAAGTCACTTTAAACATGGTTCTTTGTCTTTGGTTAATGGAACGAATGAGCCACAAAGCTGAATTCATTTTATGACGTAAATACCTCTGCGTGGAATCCAAGGGCATGGACTTACCGCCTTCCAGACTTTTTAACATCTCCTGATAAATATGAGCTACCCTTAGATGAGGTAATCCCTCTTCATTTACAGATACTCTGTACTCATCGTCTTCCTTCGTAACATATACATCCGGTGTGATATAATGAACCGGTTGCGTGGTAAAACGACGACCCGGTTTTGGTTCCATAGCACTGATGATTTTATGCAAATCTATAACTTCTTCCTCCTCCAAACCCATTTTTTCGGCAATAGCCGCAAAATCATTTTTTTCCAAATCAGGTAAGTGACTTTCAATTAAAGTAACCAGGTCTTTTGTATCTTCCTGATTTTGACGAGCTTGAATCAACAGACATTCTTTTAAATCTCTGGCACCTACTCCGTTCGGGTCCAGGGTGTGTAACAAATCAAGCGCTTTCCTTAAATCAGACAGGCTGACTCCTGTTTCACCTGCGATCTGCTCCAAAGGGGCTTTCAAATAACCATTCTCATCCAGGTTATCCACCAACAAATTTAAATGCGCTTTTTCCTGATTGGTAAAACCGCTCATTTGAATCTGCCATATCAAATGATCGTAAAGGCTTTGTTCTGTAGAAACCACATTTTCCAGATTAAATACTCCGGACCCCGCCTTTACCTGGGACTGTCGTGGACCACGAACAGAATAGGTGCTGGTAAACTCCATCCAGGTATGTCTTTCAGGCTGTTCCTCCTGATTGGAGATCTCCTCCATGCTTTGTTCTTCTACTGTATCCTGCACTTCCTCTAAAACCGGATTTTCCAATAACTCATCCCGAACCACTTGCTCCAATTCCATCAAAGGAAGAGTAAGAAGTTTTATAGATTGCTGAAGCTGAGGAGTCATTTTCAACTTCTGTGCTAATTTCATTCCCATTTTTAATTGAGCAGACACAGCACCTCCTTAAATAATTGATAAAAATATTAACCGACACTTTACTATATTTGTCAAATTCAAAGCAAAATAAACAGACTTTTAATAAAGTCTTAAGGAAACATCCCCCTGTTTTTCATCTGCATAAAGGGAATCAAACTTAATTCTTTGGCCTGCTCAATATGCTGAGCTTTTATTTCCCTTTCTTCATCCAAATCAGCCAAAGTGCGAGCCACCTTAAGCACTGCTTTCTTTCTTCTTTTTGAAGAAACACCGGATATATACTGCGTCTTCCTTAAAAAAGAACTCAAAGAAGATTCCAACTCCTGAAGAGACAAACAGGCATTGACTTTATCCTGTTTTCTTTTTTGACGAAATTCATAAGCTTTCACAACTTTTTTATATATATCCTCCAAAAGGATAGATAATTTCCCTTTTTTCCATTGAGTGGAAAAGGCCAAAATATCAAACCGATCCAACATAGGACCATTGAGCCTTTCCAGATGAGAAAAGCATCTTCTTAAAGAATAAGAACACTGGGCCGCTTTCCCGGGTACCAGATCCCCACAAGGACAAAGATTGGTTGCCGCCACTAACAAAAAACGAGCCGGAAAACTTTCACTCTGTCCTCTGCGGGAAATACAAATTTGTCCCTTTTCCACAGGCTCTCTTAATGCTTCCTGTACTCTGGGATGAAACTCCAAATATTCATCCATAAATAAAACCCCTCCATGTGCTTTCGTAATTTCCCCAAAGAATAAAGGATAACCTCCCCCTATCATGGAAAGAGGGGTTGTGCTGTGATGAGGATTAACAAAAGGTCTCCATGTTAATTCCTGTTTCATTCGAGACCAGACACTGCGGGCAATTTGAAATTCAGACAAAGAAGGAGGAGGCAAAAGGTAAGGCAAATGCTCAGACAAGGTGCTTTTACCAGACCCCGCCTCCCCGGCTAAAAGAAGAGGATGTTCCCCGGCAGCTGTGACAGCTAAAATATGAGCGGCCCTTTCAGAAAAATAAATATGAGGAAGAGAAGGCTTTTTTAAAATTTCATTTAAAGGCCTGGCTGAAACAAAAGTGGGACTTTCCAGCTCTCTTAAATTGGACACCTGAAACAAAGGACAAAGATAGTTTGTTTTATTTGTTTGACCCGTTAATATTCCTTCTTTTTGTGGCGGCAGACTTTCCCAATCTTCCGGCACGGACACAGTTCCATCCAAAGACAGTTCACCGTAAACATAAAAAGGAGATGACATGTCAGCAGGGAGTTTGAGTTGCCCTGTCTTCCATAGCAAGGCACAGGCCATAGCCAGCTCCAATCCTTGAGAGCTTTTCTTTAAATGAGAAGGTCTGAGATTAATAATTACCTGCCGTGTTTTAGGCCATTCAAAGCCCTGAGCACGGATAGCGGATTTTATCCGCATGATACTCTCTTTAATAGCCACATCCGGCAATCCCGTAAACTGAACCTGCGGTAAACCCGGAATCAAACTCAATTCCACCTCTACCGGAATCATCCCGCTTCGATCCTGAGCAAAAGAAAAAATTTTCATACTAAAGAATGAATACAAGAAAAAATGATACCGGGAAAAAACGGGGAAAAAGTGAACTTTATCGATCAACATATACGAAAACCGAATATTTATCTCCAGCTTTCGTATTTACTACTTTCAACTAATGGATTATACACACCCAAACTTATCAATAAAGGAGTATAAAATAATTACACACTCTACATCCGAAAATTCATTTCTTTATAAGAAACTTCATTTTTTACTTCCCTCTTATAAATTAATATGTATATACCGTCTGGGTGGGGGAGGACAGGTAATGAAGTATTTTTCTGCTTTACTACTAACAGGATTCATTAGTTTTAACATCCCATCTACCTATGGAGCTACCACTCCTGGTAAGGAAAATCCGGAACAACCACAGCCAACCTCTCCTCCTGCCAAACAAACAGAAAACACAGAGGGAACACCTCAGACCAACGAAGAAATCACTGCAGAACAACCACCTAAACCAGAAAACAAAGATGCTGCTCCTCCTACTCAACAAGCAGAAAACGCGGATGGAAAACCTCAGGCAAAAGAAGGCGCTACGACGGCAGCACGAGCACCCAGAACAGAGGGCACAACAGCTCCCGCCACCCCCCCTACTCCATTATTATTAACAGGCCCTACGGATAAGGAACCGAAAGACACTCAATGGAAAGATCCGTTCACTCAACAGGAGCAACTATATTTAGAAGACACACGTATCGGACGGGCCGTTATGGAAGGTAACATAGAGGAATATAAGGCAGCATTAGCTGAATTAACAAAAATTTTTAACACTCCACTTTTCGATATTTTAAAAAAAAGAACTTCAAATGGCGAAAACCTACTGGATTTAATGATAACAACTGAAAAAAACAGAGAGTACTTTGCGTCTGAAATGTTTCACCTTCTTGTATTGAAAACACTGTCAAAACAAGGCCTACCTGCTATCCAGGAAGTTCAACTTCTTTTGGAAAGAGCACACCAGGCTAACAATGAACTGTCTATTCGTCTGCTGTCCAGTCTGGAAACAGTACTCAAACAACATGAAACAGATTATAAAGAAATGACAGCACAACACACAGAAGAATCCATTAACCTGAGAGAACAAATAATAGAACTCACAAAAAGAAGGTACTCAAAAACAAAGATAGCCATTAACACAGGTCTCGCCACGGCCGGAGGCGCTCTATCGATATGGGGATATAAACTATTGACTCAAGCTTCTCCCAATGTTGTGTCTCCTGTTCCTCAAATTGCGGAAATGCTCTCAACTGTATCCGATAAAGAAGTGGCTATAGGGGCCATGGCGATAGGGGTGGGAATAGCCGCAAAAGGAGCACACAAATGCGTAAGAACCTTCATGCAGCGCAGACGACTTAATAGAGCACAAAGAGACTTAAATAGAGAAAGACCCGCATCTTTTTAAGGTGTATTACTTTACAATAAAAATCCAAAGATACTAACCTATAAGTATTTATCAGGTTTTTATCAGAATAAATTTCCAATAAGAAACAGCAAGCAGAAAGCGGACAGGCAATACATATAAGGGGAAAGCTCTCTTCCCTTTCCTATCGCCACTTTTAAAGCAGTATAAAATAAAAACCCATAGATAATCCCCTGAATAATAGAAAAAGAAAGAGGAATAAAAAGAATTATAACGAAGGCAGGTAAAGCTTCGTCCGGTTTCTCCCACTCAATGTCTGTTGCTGATTTCATCATATAAGAACCCAAAACCACTAAAATCGGAGCCGTTGCAATATGAGGAATCATGGCCAACAAAGGAGACATAAAAAGAAAGGGAAAAAACAAAAAAGCGGCTGTAACAGCAGTAAGACCTGTTTTTCCTCCGGCCCGAATTCCGGCAAGGGATTCCAAAAAACACAAGCCGGAGCTGGAACCAACAAAACCCGCCCAATTTGTAGAAAAAGCGTCCACGAGTAAACTTCTTTTTAAACTACGAGGTTGAATACCATCTTCAGATACCAAAGGACCGGACTTGGCTATCCCTAACACACTACTCAAACTTTCAAATAAATCCACAAAAGCAATGGATAATAAAACAGGCCAAAAAGAGTAATGCAAAGATCCCAACAAATCCATTTGAGCAAATAAGGTCCAGTCAGGAAGAGCAAAAACACCCTCATAATGAACTAATTCCTTTTGTCCCCACAAACGCCCCAGGGGAAAACACAAAAAAGTAACTATGGGAATGGAAAATAAAAGAGCGCCTTTTACTCTTAAAACCAACATCAGAAAAGTAATAGCAAGTCCTATCAGAAAAGTTCCGTTTTCCGCTGTTAGATTTTTCGCTTTTAAAAAAGTTTCATCGGAGTGAACAATCAGTCCCCCCTCTTTCAAACCCACGAAAGCAACAAATAAACCGATTCCACAAATAAGCGAACTCTTAATGGAAGAGGGAACAGACAGAGCCAACTTCTCTCTTATTTTAAAAAGAGACAATACGAAAAAAACCACCCCCACCCAAAAAGTAGCTCCTAAAGCTATTTCATAGGGAACACCCTGACCCTTCACCAAAGTAAAAGTAAAAAAACTGCTTAAACTCAGGCTGGGAGCCAACACAATGGGGTTATTGGCATAAAACCCCATAGCTA
>JANQSP010000056.1 GCA_028283955.1 Bdellovibrionales bacterium | reverse complement strand
GACTAAAAAGGTGGTAAAAAAGAAAAAAGCTCCGGTAGTGAAGGTAAACAAGAAAAAAGTATCCGCAAAAAAAGACACAAAGGCCTTAAAAAAGGAGCAAAGCGAGGCTATGGAAAAGATTAAGGAACTTAAAAATATTGAACAAAAACAAAATCAGGCTATTGATAAACTGGAGGCTATGGAAAGTATTGAAAAAATAAAACAAGAGCTGGAAGAACCCAAGTATGCGGGTCAGGCTGTTTCCAAAGGGAATGCTCAGGAAGGGGAGGAGGTAACTGATTTTCAGATGCTTCAGTACTTTACTTCTATAAGGGCACATATTAACATGTACTGGAACCTTCCACAGGAACTGGCTGATAGAAATTTTCGAGCTGAGATTTATACAGTTATAAATAATGGAGGGCGGGTGTTAGAAAGGAGGATTATAAAGTCCTCCGGTAATGAGGACTTTGATGCCAGAGTGTTGGAGACGATTGATAGAGCTTCACCCTTACCGAAACCACCAACAAAAAAAATTGAAAAACTCTTGTTGGGAGGAGTGGTTTTTAAATTTCCGGAGTAGTTTTTCTTAATACAGGTGCATAGAGAGGACAGTGGGATTGAAAGGGATAATGTTACAAAGAATTCTTTTTTTAACCGGTTTTTACTTTACCCTGTTTCCCGTTGCGGAGGCTTACGTTTCTATTGAAATAGGGAAAGCTCATGTAAGGGAGAGCCAAATGGCTATTCAGCCCTTGATACTTTCCGGGCCTTCCTCTTCTTCCGCTTTGAAAGCGGGATCTGTTATTTTTACGACTATACAGGATAATTTATCTTCTTCCGGGTATTTTAAACTAATTGATCAGGAGGCTTTCCTGGAAAAACCCGGGGAAAAAATGCCTGAACCTTATCCTAAACATACCAATGGTTTTATATGGAAGAATTGGCAGCTTTTAAATACGGATTACCTGCTGTTGGGTGGTTATTCTTTTAAAGATAAAACAATACATTTGGACTTGTATCTTTATCATGTTCCTCTAAGACGAAAGATATTTCAAAAACAATATGTAGCCAAATCGTCAGTAACGAGGAAACTGGCTCATAAGATTTGCAATGATATTGTTGAAGCTTTGACCAATAAACCTGGAATTTTTTTAACTAAAGTTACTGCTGTGCGGAGTGTGGGGGGAAGTAAGAAAGAATTGTTTATTATGGACTGGAATGGGAAAAATAATAAACAATCCTCTTTTCATCGATCCACTGTTCTTTCTCCCAGTTGGTCCAAGGATGGTAAGTACATTGCCTATACCGCTTTTCTGTATTGGAAGACACAACGGAAAAGAAGCGGTTCTTTGATTTTATATAATCGTATTAATAAAACCCGTCGGGTTGTATCCAAGAAAAAAGGTGCGCATTTAGGGTCGGATTTTCTTCCTGACGGGAAAAATATTCTGATGTCTGTATTTTTAGGAAGAGGGTATATGGATATAGCCAAAATGTCGTTAATCGATGGCTCTGTTACACCTATTACTTTCGGTCCACATGGTTCTATCAGTGTGGAACCGGTAGTGCATCCAAATGGAAAGAAAATTTTATTTTCCTCTGATCGTGGTGGAAAAGTGATGCTTTACTCTATGGATATAAATGGAAAGAATATCCGACTGCTTACATTGCAAGGCTCGTATAATTCCACACCGGATTACTCTCCGGATGGAAAAAAAATAGTTTTTTCAGGTTTTTCCAATGGGCGTTTTGATATTTTTATTATGAATGCAAATGGTTCACAGTTACGTCGACTGACCAGTGTTAGAAAAGCGAATAACACTTGGGCTAATAATGAGTCTCCCTCCTTTTCTCCGGATGGAAGATATATTGTGTTCACCAGTAATCAAACCGGAAATTATCAGCTTTATATTATGAATTTAGCTAATTTAAACACCACGCGAATTACTATGGATTCGTATAATTATAAAAGTCCGAAATGGTCTCCTCTGTTGAATTAAAAGGTAAAGCATTTTGAATGAGTCGATAACAACAAACAAAGAAAATGATTCACTGGACAGACCTTTGGTTGTGGATCTAGACGGCTCACTCATCAAGGCAGAACTTCCCTGGGAATCTTTCTTATCTGTTTTATCGAAGTATCCATTTACACTGATAAAGATTATATGGAGAAAGATAAAAGTAAAAGAGGAAGGTTATTTTAAAATAGAGCTGGAGAAGAGGGCTAAGATTCCTTTGGAGCGCCTCCCTTTTTCAAATAAATTTTTAAATTATCTTAAAGAGGAAAAGGCCCGGGGGCGTACATTGATTTTATGCACAGGTTCCACTCAATCTTATGCCGAGAAAATACAAGATATCACCGGTTTATTTGATTCTGTGTGGGGCTCTACATTGGGGAAAAATGTGGTGGGCAGAAAAAAAGCCATGTTTCTTGTCGGAAAATATGGAGAAGGGAAGTTTGACTATGCCGGTAATTCTTTAGCTGATTTAAAAGTGGCAAAATATGCCCATCATTTTATATTGGTCAATCCCTCTTTTCTGACTTCCTTTTTTTCCAGAAAGTTTAAAGTGTACCGCCGGTTTATGGAAAAAGAACTGGAGCCCTCCGCTTTCGCTAATACATTGGGTTTTCCTCTTTGGTTTTTGAATTGTATTATTTTTCTATTACCTCTTTTTGCCTCTTCTTCTGCCGGTGTTTCTTTTTTTGCTCTTGCTTTTTCTGTAGTGCATTTTAATTTTTCCGCAATGGCTTTTCATGTGTTTTTTAAGATGACCCATATTCATCGTGACAGAAAGGATATATCCTCAAAGCGGGGAAATTTGTTTGCCACAGGTGATTTGGATCTCTCCATTGGATTTTTTCTTGTTGGTTTGGGCTTTTTTCTGGCTTTTGTTTCCTTCTTTTATTTGGTTTTTTCCAGACCTTTAAATGTGATTTCTTTACTCCTTTATGTGCCATGTGTGTATTTGTTGGTGCATAAAAAAATCAAAAGCTGGGTTGTTCCGGCTTTTATCAGATATGCTTTACTGTCCTCAGTTGTTTTACTGCAGGGAGCTTTTATCGTATTTTAATCCATTATTCCAGAGTTTTTAAAATAAGATATGTGTTATCTCTCAAGTCAAAAGTCAGCTCAAAAGCTCAGACATGCGTTTTGACCTGCTTTTGACTTGAGAGAATCCCTTATATCATAGTAGTAACAAAAAAACTTAAACATGCGTGTTTTACTACAGAGTAATTTTTCAATTGTTTTGTATATGAACATAAGTCTATATTTGAAATAAAAAGAATTTTCCTTGTCCCTTTTTTAAAGAGGTTAAGTCATAATACTGTGTTGTTATGTCTGTAAAATTTATTGTTCTATTTTATTCTTTTTTTATTTTGCTTCCGGTTTTGGGTTTTGCTCAGGAAAATCAGAATAAGCCGGAGAGGTATGAACACCTTAAGATGTTTTCAGATGTTTTACATACTGTTGAAAAATCTTACATCCAGGAAGTCCCGATGGATCAGCTTATTAATGGAGCAATAAAAGGAGTGATGAAGGAGCTGGATCCTCACTCTCACTTTTTATCGAAAGAGCAATTAAAAATGTTTACGAAAGAAGCAAAAGGACAGTTTAGTGGTTTGGGTATAGAGGTGGCCATAAACAAACAAAATGTAATAGTGATTTCTGTGTTGGAAAAGTCTCCTGCCAGCAAAGCGGGTATGAAACCGGGGCATATTATTTTACAGGTAAATAATAAAAAGACAGTAGGTTTAAACAGGATGGAGGTATCCAGGTTGCTCAGTGGTCACAGGGGGAAGCAGTTTGATATTGTAGTTAAAGACCCGGACTCAAAGAAAGTTCATCAGATACAGTTACGGTCAAAGCTCATTTCTTTTAAATCTGTTTTACATAAAGATTTGGGAAATCAATTCCTTTATATGAGAATATACACTTTTACAGAACGTACTTTACAGGAAATAAGGAAGGTGATGAATAAATATAAATCCCCGGCCGGTCTGATTTTAGACTTAAGAGGAAATCCGGGAGGCTTGTTTAATTCAGCGGTAAAAGTGGCGGATCTTTTCATTAAAAAGGGCACGATCGTTAGTATAAAAGGTCGGATAAAAGATCATGAGAAGATATTTAAAGCACATTCGCCGGATACTTTAACAGACTTTCCCATTCTTGTGTTGATAGACACTTACTCTGCCAGTGCGGCGGAAATATTAGCAGGGGCCTTAAAGGAAAATAAAAGAGCTATTATTTTAGGCAGGAAAAGTTTTGGAAAAGGTTCAGTGCAGTCTCTTATCCCGATAAATAAAGATAATGCGGTTAAATTAACAGTGGCTCATTATTATACTCCTGATGGAAATTCTATTCATAATCAGGGAATTAAGCCCAATATTGAATTAAAAGCACCAAAATCTTCTGACGGGTCAAAAAATATCCGATTGACGAGTAAGGAGGATACAGACTTTCACCAAGCGGTTTCTTTTCTGAAAATGTCCAATTATTTTAAACCCGCAGGGTTTTAGTATTCCAGGCTTTGAGAAGATTCACACTCAGGTATGTAAACAGGAGTTTTCAGTCGAGTCAGCTGTGGTTCCGCTTCAGATCTTCCATCTGGTCTTTGATTTTTTTAATAAGGCGATTTTCCACCTGTCGGATGGCTTCTCTGGTAACAGAGAATTGTTTCCCGATTTCCTGAAGGGTAAGGGGTGTATCTGAGAGTAGGCGTTTTTCGAGTATAACCAGCTCCTTCTTATTTAATCCGGGTCGAAGTTGTTTAATACTTTTTTGTAAAAATGTTTTTTCCTGTAAGAAATTGAGATTTTCCTCAAGGGAGAGTTCTTCCGTGTGAGCTTGTGTATCTAAAATATTGGAGGAATTGTTTTCCGATATGGGTTGATCCAGGCTGAGGTCACGGGACTTCAATCTTTGTTGCATGGCCTGTATATCCTTTTCTTTAAATCCGGAATGGGTAAGCAATTTTTTACTTTCGTGGTAGGGTAGTTGAGCGAGTTGTTCTTGTTGTTTTCTGAGTAGATAAAACAATTTTTTTTGTTTGGTATTGGTTCCAATCCGAACCAGGGAATATTGCCGCATGAGATATTCCTGAATATAGCCCCGAATCCACCAGACGGCATAGGTAATAAGGCGCACTCCCTTATAAGGATTAAACTCTTTAATAGCATGAAGAAGCCCTATGTTGCCTTCCTGTACCAGATCAATCAATCGGGACCCAAAGCGCGTGTACTCAGCGGCAATTTTAACAACAAAGCGAAGATTAGCCTGAGCCAAAGCTTTGGCTATACGAGGGTCTTTAGTCTCATAAAACTGTTTACTGAGTTTTTCCTCTTCCTCTTTACTGAGAACGGGAAATTTACCAACTTCCTGTAAATAAAGCTGCATCGGGTCGCTTAGGACCGGTGCATTGGATTTAATGACTTCCGGTTTATATGTTTGGCTCTTTTTTTTCTTCATTTTTCTATACTAATTCATTTTTTGAAAATTCCCTATATCCTTTTTCTCGTAATCCGTCATCTCTTAATATATGGGCTCCGACAGGGGGCCGCGACAGGAATCCAGAAAATGTGTTTTCCTGATAGTCAAGCTCATTACTTTTTTATAAAGTAGGAAATCATGAAGCAAGGAAAATTTATTAAAGAGCTAAAACGAAGTCATTATTGTGGTGAACTGAGGTCTTCTCATGCTGAACATGAGGTTATTCTCATGGGTTGGATTAAAAAAATAAGGGATCACGGTGGACTGTTATTCATGGATCTAAGGGATAAGACCGGATATGTGCAGGTGGTGTTGGACCCAAAAAAAAAGGAACTAAAACAGGTGTCTTCTTTCGGTTTGGAAAGTGTGGTGGCGGTTCAGGGAAAAGTGTGTCTGAGGCCACAGGATATGGTGAGTAATAAGATTCAGACAGGGGAAGTGGAAATCATGGCTGAACGTTGTGAATTACTTTCCCGTGCGGATACCCCTCCTTTTTTGGTGGACGACAAAAATGTTTCTGAAAGTCTTAGTTTGAAATATCGTTATCTGGATTTAAGGTCACAGCGTCTGCAAAAAAATATTCAACTGGCTCATGAGGTTTATCAGGAAGTACGTAAAGAATTAAGTGCAAAGGATTTTACGGAAGTAAATACACCTATTTTATATAAAACCACTCCGGAAGGAGCCAGAGACTATCTGGTGCCCTCCCGTCTTTATCCGGGTTCTTTTTATGCCTTGGTGCAAAGTCCCCAGACTTTAAAGCAGCTTTTGATGATATCGGGGGTGGATCGTTATTTTCAATTGGCTCGTTGTTTTCGGGATGAGGATTTGCGTTCTGACCGACAGCCGGAGTTTACACAAATTGATGTGGAGATGAGTTTTGTCAGTGAAGAGGATGTTATACAAATCAATACAGAGCTGGTGCAAACTTTGTGGAAAAAGTTTAAAAATCAAAATGTGGGAGATATTCCTTCCATGACTTATGCGCAGGCTATGGATGAGTATGGCACGGATAGACCGGACTTAAGAAATCCTTTGAAGATGAAAGATATAAGTTCTATTGCACAGGGTTGTGGTTTTACGGTGTTTGAGCGGGTGCTGGAAAAGAAAGGGGTTATTAAGTCTTTGGTATTTCCCCGGCAGGAAAATTTTAGTGGCAGTCGTTTAAAAAAGATCACGGAGGAGGTGAGAAAAAAAGGTTTGGGTGGTTTACTTTGGATTAAGAGTTTGGAGGATGGAACATTCAAGTCTCCGGCGGAAAAATGGATTCAACCGCCTGTTTTGCAAAAAATATTTGAAGAGGCGGGAGGGGAAAAAAATCACATCGTATTACTGCTCGCTGGCCTACCACAGGAAATTTATCCTGCTGCGGATTTTTTAATTTCTTCTTTAGGGAAAGAGGAAGGTTTAATTCAGGAAAATCAGGATCAGTTTGTATGGATAAGGGAATTTCCTTTGCTTGAGTATGACAGCGGCAATCAAAGATGGAAGGCCTGTCATCATCCCTTTACAGCCCCTTTGGATGAGGACTTGTCTTTGTTATTGGATCAGCAGAAGTTGAAGACTATTCGAGCCAAAGCTTATGACCTTGTTTGTAATGGTCATGAATTAGCAGGTGGCAGTGTCCGTATTCATGAAAGAAAAACGCAGGAAGCTGTTTTTAAAGCTCTCTCTTTAAGTTCCGAGGAATGTCAGGAAAAATTTGGCTTTTTTCTGGAGGCTCTTCGGTATGGCACCCCCCCTCATGGAGGAATCGCCTGGGGCTTGGATAGACTGCTCATGGTCTTAAGTGGCACAGATAATATTAGAGATGTGATTGCTTTTCCCAAGACTACCAGTGCTTTGTGTTTGATGTCCTCTGCTCCTTCCCCCGCTCAAAGAGATCAATTATTGGATCTGGGAATTCAGATAATAAAGAAACCGGCCTCTCCCCAAGTGGAAGATTAAAAATATATTCTTAGTTTATGGGAAAAGCTTCCGGTTGAGACAAGTGAGTAAAGAGAGGCTCAAAGAGAAAGCCGGTTTTTTCCACTCCCGAAAGTTTGTAAATTCCCATGAGCTTTCTTTCTCCTTGGTAACGACCTAATACAATCAAATACTCAACGCTCAGAACAATCATTTGCCTGATAGTGTGAGTATCCCAGGAAGGGGCTCCCATCTGTACCAACATTTCCAGTCGCCAGAGAGCCTGCTTGTGGTCTTTGGCATGGATAGTTCCCAGGCTGCCACTGTGTCCGGTAGCCAAAGCCATGAGCAGATCTTTGGCTTCTGTTCCTCTGGCTTCTCCCATGATGATTCTGTCCGGCCTCATACGGAGACTTTGCCGAACTAATTCACTTTGATCAATGTTGAGCAAAGTATTCGGACTGTTGCTGTTTGTACGAGTTAGAAGTTTTGTGCTGGCGGGGTTGGGTAGCATCAGTTCACTGCTGTCTTCAATGGTGATGATTCTTTCGCTTGGGGAAAGACATTGAAGACAGGCATTTAATAAAGATGTTTTGCCGGAGCTGGTCGGGCCTACAATGAGAATATTGTTTTTTTCCTGTAAAATTTTTTCAATCAACTGAATGGCTTTTTCCGGAGCCCATCCCTGATCCTTAAGGCGGGAGAAAGTCCAGGGGTTGTTGGGATGTCTTCTAAAACTTAGGTGAAAATCCACATTCACTACAGGCTGTCGGGCTATGTGGATTCGCCAGCCTCGCCAGTTTCCATCGGCAAAGGGTTGCTTTAAACCCAGTACGATTCCGGCTTCCTCTAAAATACGGTGAATAAAATTGTGGAAAGTAAGATCGGAAAGAAAAGTGTCATGAAAGGAATGAAGCTTTCCTTTTTGTTCGTAAAAGATATGGTCTTTTCCATTGATAATGATTTCCGAGTTATTTTTATCTTGTATAAGTGGTTCAATGGGACCTAAGCTGAACAGCTCAGCCGTTAAGCGGGAATGGTATTGTGGAGGGGAGAGACTTTTTAATTTTTCTTTCATTGTGTTTATATAAGGTTTTGTTTCTCCGGATTGAGTGGAGTTAAGGCGGGAGAAATCCATTTCCGGAAGATTTTGAAAATCTTTAAATATTTGGTCAAACGCTGACTGTAATAGAGAATCAGTTTTCATTATTTTTTTCCTTTCAATAATGAATTCATTTTTTCAGGTCAAAAGACAGCTCAAAAGCTCAGACATGCGTTCTGCCACAGAGCGGGTAGCCGCTCGTGTGTCAAAGCCGAACTCGTTTTGACCTGCTTTTGACCTGAAAAAATGTATACCTTTTTTGTTCAATTGTTATTCCTAAAAATTTGTCATTCCCACGCAGGCGGGAATTCGGTTTTTTGTGGGATGATGTGGGCGGTGATGAAAATACTGAGTCTTGTGTTTTCCTTTATTTTTCCTTTAAAAGAAAGAACGGGACCGGCCCAGGGAAGTTGGGAAATGATTAAGGGGGCGGAGTGACTTTTTCCCTTCTGACGGCGAATGAGCTTGGAGAGTAAAAGGCTTTGTCCGCTTTGCATGGTTAAAGAAGAATGAATACGGCTGCTTTTAAGTGAGGGAGCGGAGCGGGCGGAATGGGAGTGGTTCACTTCCGAAATACTGGCTTGTGTATCGATATGTATCCTGTTGTTTCGATCTGCTTTAGCTTCAAAGTTAAGTTGTATCCCGTAGGGTTTCCATTTAATGCTTTGAGTGCCACTTTCCGGGTTGAAGTGGGAAACAGGCACTTCTCCACCGGAATGAAAGTGGGATTTTTTACCACTCTCACTTAATAAAGTTGTTTCGGAAAAGATGCGTGCCTTTCCTTTGTCTTCCATGGCTTTAAACTCGGAAAGTATTTGTTTAAAAAGGCTGCCGTCCAGAAGGCGGTTGATGACCTTTTCTCCCCAGTTAATGTGGCTTTGAAAGGAGTGATTGGCACTGCTTTCCACAAGCAGAATTTTTAATTTAATAAGAGGGGGAGACGGTAATAAAGAGGGGTCGGTTTTAACGGCAATACCAAAGTGTTTTAGTTTTGTTTTATAAAAATTTATGAGGGATGGATCGTTAGGGACGAGAGCGGTTAAAGGTTTTTGCCATAAGAAAACCAAAGAGGGCAAGTCTGTTATGTTTTTATGAATATATTTTTGTAATTTTGGGCGGAGCGTGGGCTCCACTTCTGCCTCAAAGATATAATTCAGATTGAGTGTCTCCGCCATCTTTGCCAGGTCTATAAAGTCTTTTGTTCGGTAGAGTTGTCCCTGTATTCGGATTTGATCTTTTACGAGTCGGGCTTTAAGTCCCATACGATTGGATAAGAACTCATTTATTGCGATAAGGTTTTTCTTTTTTTCTGTGCTGAGAACCTGGATAAGATAAAGACGGGAGCCGAGATTGAGTAAGACCTCCCCTTCCTTTCTGGCCTGGATGTTGAGGGAGGAGCCGGCATCCTGAACGGAGATAATACCACCTTTACTAAGCCATATTTTTTCAAAAGAGGGGCTGGGAAGTGAAAGGCTTTCCCCTTTTTCCAGTATGAGGGTTTGTTTTTCATCCTTCCCGTGAGTTTCGTCATTCCCGCGCAGGCGGGAATCCATCGCCCCAGCCGGAGAGAAAGAAATGAGAATAGGCAATTGTATTGGCAGGGGTAAAAAAGGATATGTTTTCAGTTCATGGCATTGAGAAGTGAGAATATATAAAAAAAGCAGGTATAGAGTTTTCATCTATACCGGTGTTTAGCAATTTCCGTGCCACTTTTTTCCGGAGTTTTAAAGAATAGAACCAGACCTTCATCTTGAAAAAACAGGTTTTTTTATCTTAAAATGAAGTAGAGAGCGAAAAAAAGATATTCTTTATCAAATAGAAACTCTGAATTCTATTTTAGAGCAGACCACTCCGGAACAGGGGGAACCATTGATAGAATCGATTAAAGGCCGATGGAACTGTCTTATTGTTCGATTGTTTTCTTTTATTATTGCCTTTCTTACTTGTCTTTATGTAGGCGTGATTTCAATGGATGCAGAAGCTAATGCTTGCAGGACTCCTACATCAGAGGATAATGGAAAAACCACCTTTTGTTTTTTTTCTTTAAACAATCCCAAGGAGTTTCATGAATTAAAAAAACAATATCAGGGAGAGGGCGTGGAAATAAAAGAATTTTATGGAACAGACTTAGCTGGCAAATCAGTTGCAGAACAATTTAAAGGTATGCTTCAAAGCAGTGAATGTGATTCTCTGGTGATTTCCGGTCACCATACCGGTTATTTTACCGGTGAACAATCTATAAATAAGAAAAGTGGGAGTCAGGTATTGGATCTGGATTTTATGGAGGAAATGTCTTGTGAAGAAGGTTGTGGTGAGTGGTTTTCCAATGTGAAAAGTTTATTCTTAATGGGTTGTCAGACAGTCAAGACTGCCGGTAATCTTGAGAATGACAGTGATAGCCCTGATTCTGAAACGATTCGCATCAGTTCCGAAGATAAAGTAGGGAGCAATTATATTCATCGTTTGGTCAATCAGGCGTATAGCTCCACTTTAGATCAAAATAACCGGCTGAGCCATCGTTACCTGAGAATGTTTCCTAATTCCTCTTTATATGGTTGGGGTGAAAAATCTCCCACTGCCGGATCACAACACAGTCTTCCTAATTTTATTAATTTGGTGGGAAAACTCCAAGGTAAAGATAGAGAGAAAGGGAGTCAACCTTCAAAAGAAGATGATATACTGCAGTTTATTGATTTTATGAATCAACCGGATGTAATGGATAGAAGGTGTCTTGCGGATAAATGGACAAAACATTGGGTATCGCGCAATCCTGAAGTAAGTGATGAAGCTGTCTTTAACAGCACACAGGCTACTGCCTGTTATCTTGAAGATCAAACCCAATTTGTCAGTAGTCAAAAGCTTGGTTGTGATTTAACGCAAGCTCTTAAAAATAACGATGGTAATAGGATTAAGACAGCGGTAAAGAATATTTTGGAAGCAGGTACAAAACAAAATGGTGCAATTAATGAGGAAGTAAGAAAAGAAGCCATAAGGGCTAATTTTAATCGTTTGATGTCTCTTGTGACTAATAGAGAAAATAAAAAACAGGATTGGTATAATGAAGTCGTAGAACAATTAAAAAGAAACAAGGCTCTTGAATCAGTTTTGATGGAGGATATTGAATCTAATCAAGTGGGCTTTGTTCGCAAATCCGATTATCTGTATTTTTACAGGGAAATGGGTTGGGCAGATGAGGATAAAGACAAAAAAATCAGTGCTGCTTTTTTAAAGCAGCTGCAAACAGCCTTTACAGGTATAGAAGAGGAAAGTAAAAATAATAATGAATATGTTACCAAATCTTTTCATTTATCTTTGCTTGATAGTATTACGGATAATGATCTTCAAAAGTGGCTTTATGAAAACAACTCTGAAGAGTTTGATAATCTGTTGAAACAATACAGTAACACATATTCTGCATCTGTAGATGGTGATGGTGATGACCTGAAATATTATATCAATACAACAATTAAGTATTTAAAAGAGTCTATTTAATAAAAAAATGCTGTTTTAAGTGATTGTAAGAGTATATAATCCTTTAACATTATTTTATAATCTGCATTTTTTATTATGGTTAAGAGGAGAGGTATGACCATAGTCTTGTTTTTGTTTAATGGATTCTTCAAGGAAGGCTTTATTTTAAGTTTTGGAATAGTTAATTTGTTTTTTTTAAATCGGGGCTTATCTTTTATATAAAATTATTTATAATTTTTAATATTAGGACTTAGTGTCAAATTAATTTAGAAAAGGAAAGGCAACATTTTTAATCGGCAATCAGGAAAGATATAGGACTATTGTTTGTTTTTTCAGATGAATAAAAAGTAAAGCTTCTTCTGTAGAAAACCGATGAGTAGTCGTTCCTGCAGAGTTTGTTATTCCCGTGAGAGCGGGAATCCGAAAAAAGGAAATGTGTAAAAAAGGTGAATGCAATATGTATCGAAAAAAATGCCAATTAATGAATCCGGAAAAATCTTATTTCAATAGAACAATTTCTCGACTTATTTTTTTAGTCACTTTCTTGGTTACTCCTTCCCTACTTGTGCTCTCTCCTTTTTCCGCTTCGGCCTTTTTCTCTCCCGGGGTGCAGGCCCACTGTGCTTTGCCTTTATATTTGGCGGCTTTGCAACAGCAAGGTAGGCCTTCACAAGCATCCAAGAAGGCAAATTTGAGAAAGCAAGAAAGGTATTATGTTAAAAAAATAGAGGCATTGGATAAAGCAATTGGTGATATAAAAGGTAATATAAGAGCGGCTAAAAAGAAGATAGGGAAAGGAATTGGTGATTATGGTGGTGATAACAGGGGGCATGTGGTAGACCAGATTTATGAGTACATGAGAAAGGGGTGGGACCCTGAAAAAGCAGAGGAAACTTACTGTTTTAACACTTCGTCCTATTATCCGGATAATCAGCGTAATTTACATATTGCTTCTTATTTTGAAGCCTTTCGTCCTCCTTTTAGTTTTGAATTTTTGCAAATTATAGCCAAAGATTCTCTTTCCTATCTTATACCGGAAGCTGAAGCTAGAGGTGCGTCGCCTTTGCCTGACGATCAATGTAACGATGGCAGAGGGTGTTCAAGCGGTAAAGCTTGCTGTCCAGTAACAGGTGGTGATCCTCAGTGTGTTCGTGCTCGTGTTTTAGCTTCAGGAGATGTAAGATGCCCAGGTAGAGGCCCTGCGAGTGATCCATGTGCAGGAAAAACAGGTGGAGTACCATCGGCTGATCGTAGAACCTGTGAATGTAAACAAGGAGGAGGATGGGTAGGTGATACTTGTTATAGTGTATTAAAGTGTAATAGAGATCCAAATACAGAGATGAAAGACGGTAAATGTGTAAGGAAGACACCAGCTACACCCCCAGCAGATCCATGTGCAGGAAAAACAGGTGGAGTACCATCGGCTGATCGTAGAACCTGTGAGTGTAAACAAGGAGGAGGATGGGTAGGTGATACTTGTTATAGTGTATTAAAGTGTAATAGAGATCCAAATACAGAGATGAAAGACGGTAAGTGTGTGAGGAAGAGTCCTACACCCACACCTACGCCCACACCTACGCCTACACCCACACCTACGCCTACACCCACACCCACACCTACGCCCACACCCACACCCACACCCACACCTACACCTACACCTACGCCCACACCTACACCTACGCCCACACCTACACCCCCTGTTGTGCCGGATTGTGATCATTGGAAAAGGTGGAAAGGATGTGCAGAAGAAGATAGTAAAGGAAAGATTACAGATAGACTTTGTAGGCATCCTCAAGGTTGTGCCAGGGGAACTACTAATTATTTAAACCGAAATGATGTTCCTGTATATCCTCCTTCTCATCCTAGCGCTGGTCAACCTGAATATACCCCATTAAGGCCAGATGCTTGTCAGGAAGAATTGGAAAAATTAGAAGATCTAATTAAGAGACTGGAGGAAAAAGAAAAGCAAAGGAAAAGATATGCTGATTTACTTCAGACAGCAAGTCAAACTTTAGAGGGTATAGAGGAAGCGGAAATCATGGGCACTACAGAAGCGCAAGAGTGTGCGACCTGTGATCTTAACAGATTAAGAGAAATAAAAGATATTATAGATCCTGCTCCGAGTGGATGGGATGTACTGGGGAATGTGATTGGAACTGTAGGGGCGGCGGCTCTTGGTTACTATGGAATAAGAGAAGCGAACAAAATGAGAGACCGGCAGGGTTTTTCCGCGCAACCTGGTTATGCCCTGGGTCTGGCTTATCCTTTTATTATGAAAGGGCTTTATGGTGGCGGACTGTTTGGTAGCTCTTCCTCTTCTCTGGCCTGTTCACCTACTATGGGTGGTTTAGGTGGTAATGTTTTTGGTAATCCCTTCATGATGCAGCAAATGATGCAGGCTCAACAAATGCAATACATGCAACAGATGTATCTGATGCAGGCTTTTTACTCTTCTATGCCCGGAATGATGATGGGTGGTGGAATGATGCCGATGATGGGCGGAGGAATGATGCCCGGAGGTAATGTAGGATTTATAGCCGGTGGGATGATGCCGATGATGGGTGGTGGAATGATGCCGATGATGGGTGGTGGGATGATGCCCGGAGGTAATGTAGGATTTATAGCCGGTG
>JANQSP010000033.1 GCA_028283955.1 Bdellovibrionales bacterium | reverse complement strand
ATAATTTAAGAGGGTTATTTTTAATCAATTTTAATAATATTCTATACACATCATTTTCACTATGATCAAGTAGTTAGAAAAAGTGGCGTTCCCTACGGGAATCGAACCCGTGTCTTCACCGTGAAAGGGTGATGTCCTAACCGCTAGACGAAGGGAACTCACAATGACCCGCCTTGGGCTCGAACCAAGGACCCTCTCCTTAAAAGGGAGATGCTCTACCAACTGAGCTAGCGGGTCGTTATTTTTCCTTATTCTTCAGGAATTTAATAATAAGTCAAATTTTATTTTTTACCTGTCTCCATTGTTATTTCTATTTTCTTGCATGGATAAACAAACTGTTTATTATTTCTTCGTATTCTGTTTTATGGATTTGAGGGGAGCCGGTGGCGGGAGAGGCTTTTTCCCCTCGGCTGATGCAGATCAAAGGTATATTTTCCAGCCCCAGTTCATCCATAAAGGATTTGACTTTGGGTATTATGTAAGAAGCGGCTCCCATATTGGCAGGCTCTTCCTGTACCCACAAAACTTTTTTTAAATCATGGTAGCCATTTAAAAAAGGAGTGAGAGCCAGCTTGGGAAAAGGGTAGAGTTGTTCCACTCGCACTAAAGCTGTATGATTGAAGTCTTCTGAAGACTGCTGTCTTTCTTTTTTTAAGTCAAAATACACCTTCCCGCTACAAAGAATGAGGGCTTCTATGTTTTTTGGCTTTTTCACCTGCGGGTCAGCTATCACTTCCTGAAAACCGGGAGAACGAATGAGTTCTTTTTTTGAGGAAATCACCTCTGGATGCCGTAGGAGAGATTTAGGGGTCATGACAATAAGAGGTTTTCTGAAATCTCTTTTTACCTGTCTTCTCAATAGATGAAAAAAATTGGCTGGTGTAGTGGGATAGCAGATCTGCATATTCCCTTGAGCGCATAACTGCAGGAAGCGCTCCAATCGTGCACTGGAGTGTTCCGGTCCCTGTCCTTCATAACCATGAGGAAGAAGCAGGACCAGGCCACAATTTTGCATCCATTTTTCTTCTCCGCTGCTGATGAATTGATCAATAATGATCTGTGCTCCATTGGCAAAGTCGCCAAATTGAGCCTCCCACACAGTGAAAAAAGAGTGATCGGCGCAGGAATTTCCATACTCAAACCCCAGGACAGCCATTTCAGAAAGAGGAGAGTTATAAATACAGAACTCTCCTTTATCCGGATTTAATAAAGAAAGAGGGGAGTAAGCGGCTCCCGTTTGGGTATCGAAGTAAACGGCATGGCGATGAGAGAAGGTTCCTCTTTTGGAATCCTGTCCTGATATACGCACAGGGTGGTCTTCCAGGCAGAGAGTGCCATACGCAGCTAACTCACATAAAGCCCAATCCAGTTGATCCTCTTTTACTTTTTTTGCCCGATCCTGGATCAGTTTTTTTACTTTAGGATGAAGGTGAAAATCAGAAGGTATGTGTGTAAGAGCCTTAAGGGTTATATCCAGATGTTTATCCAATGGACATGTATCCACTTCCTTAAAAAAATCATCTTCTTCTGTTTTCTTGTATTGTTCCCATAGTTTGCCTTTTAAATCTTCTTTAGTAATGGGTTGGTTTTCCTTTCTTGTTTTATCCAGGATGTTTTGTAAATCCTGAATCTGCCGATTGTAAAACTCCTGCGTTTCTTTTTTGCTTAATAGATTTTCTTTTTCCATTTGCTCTGCGTAGATATTCATAACAGAGGGATGATTTTTTATTTTTTGGTACATTGTGGGTTGAGTGAAAGCCGGTTCATCTCCTTCGTTGTGGCCAAAACGTCTGTAGCATATTAGATCTATAAAAATATCTTTTCCGAATTTTTGTCGAAATCGCAAGGCTATATCTACGGCTTTTATGCAAGCGTCAACATCATCTGCATTTACTAATAGGACGGGGGCCTGGATGGCTTTTGCCAAATCGGAGGCATGTATAGAAGAGCGCGCATCTGTCGGATCTGTGGTAAAACCAATTTGATTGTTTAGAATAATATGGAAAACTCCACCCGTGGTGAAACCTTCCAGCCCGGAAAGCTGAAGAGTTTCACTGACAGAACCCTGTCCGCTAAAGGCCGCGTCTCCATGTATGAGAACAGGAAGAACCGCTTTCCTGGTTTTTTGATCTTTCCATTCTCTTTGTCTGGCCCGGGCAATACCACATACAACCGGATTGACCGCTTCCAAATGGCTGGGGTTGTAAGCGAGTAAAATATTACAGGAAGAATCATCAGCAAACCTTTTAACTGAGGAATAGCCCATGTGGTATTTGACGTCTCCGTCGAAATCGAAGTGCTGAAGGGCCTTTCCGCCATCAAATTCCATAAATACAATTTCTGTAGCCTGGTTCATAAAATTATTGAGGACATTCAGGCGTCCCCGGTGGGCCATACCGATTATCAGCTCTTTTACCTGCTGTTTTACGCCTTTTTCCGCCAAATACTCCAGCATGGGGATTAAGGCATCTCCTCCCTCTATGGAAAATCGTTTGGCTCCCACAAATCGGGAATGTAAAAACTTTTCCAAAGCCTCTGTTTTGGCTAATTCATAAAAGGTATTTTTCTTTTGATCAGCGGAAAGCTGAAAAGACTCTCCTCTTCCTTCAAATTCATTGAAAAACCATTCTCTGATTTCCGGTTGGCAGCCTCCCACCTGAAGACTGATCGTTCCGCAATAGGTTTTTTCCATGAAATCCAGGATGTTTTCCAGTGATTCCCCTGCTTTCATTCCCAGGATAGAACTAATCTGAAAAGTTTTGTTTAAGTCTTTTTCATCCAATCCAAAAGTGGAAAGAGCCGTGTGTTTTGAATTGTTGTTTTGTTTGATTTGCAGAGGGTCTAAATTGGCTTTTAGATGACCATCGTTTCTATATGCAGATATGAGTTGAAAAACAGCCAATTCTTTTTCAGGGAGGAAGCCGGTGGATAAGTTTTGTGCCAGCTCCACTCCAT
>JANQSP010000018.1 GCA_028283955.1 Bdellovibrionales bacterium | reverse complement strand
TTATTGCCCAAGCCCAAGCAGTTAAATCACAAGATAAGTAAGTATGGTTCTCCCCATGATGTTATATTCAAGAGATTAAGTGATCGTATCCAATGGATGTGTAAGACCAGAAAAATAAACTGTCAGTAAAAAGCATGTCACTGATAGAAAAAAAGTAGCGAGGGAGGGACTTGAACCCCCGACACGCGGATTATGATTCCGCTGCTCTAACCACCTGAGCTACCCCGCCATTTCCTTATTTTAATTGCTCAACCATTGTCTTGATTTTACTTTAATATGTCAATCCTGGTCCAGTTTGTTGGTACAAATAAAATAAGCTGCTTTAGTTTTAAAATGTAACTGGATTCCCGCCTGCGCGGGAATGACGAGCTTTACGGGAAGAACGAAATCAGAAGAGTATGTTTATGAATAATATTTTTTTGTTTGCTTTTTTACTTTTTACGGGTTTCTTGTTTTCCGGTTGTGCGAGCCTGGAACCTGAACCTCACATTCTTCGTCCTGTTTCAAAAATATATCCTGCCGACTATCAAAAAACCTGGAGAGCAACCATGTTGGCTTTAGAAGATTACCCAATAGAAACGGAAGATAACGAAAAGGGATTATTAAAAACAGAGAACATTCAAACAGAAACAATATGGAAATCCCCCTTTGAAAGAGAAAGAGGGCTGATTGCAGCAAAGTACACCCTTCATATTAGATTGATAAAAGGAAAATCCAAATCCAAGCCCATGGTAAAAGTGCGTGTCCTAAAGAAAATCCTGGAACAAAAAGGCTTTATAGAAGACCCCAAAAGAATACCTTCAGATGGCTTGGAAGAGAAAGCCATTTTATACCGTATCCTTCGTGAAATTAATATAGAACAGGCTATTCTTAACTACCATCAAAGGTCTTCGTAATTGAACTTTCACCCTGACGGGATTCAGACCACCAGCTGATCCACATTTGCTTTTGTGTTTTTACCACTTTCTCCCTGGCTATGTCTCTCGTTTTTTCTTCATCATCGGAAGCACGAAATGTTTTTCCTGTTAATTTTTCCAGGGCCCCTATAGCGGATGGGTGAAGCCTTTCATCCGGGTCCTGTAAGAAGGATATAAACATTTTTTCCTCACCCGGCTCGCAAAAATCCGCCAATGCGGATGCAATATGATGGCGAATCCACAAGCTCTTATTTTTATAAAAACTGTCCGAAGCATTTAATTTTCCTATTAACTGCACTTTATACTGACTGGCTTTGTGTTTTTTAATCATATTTACGGCGGCTGTCCTGACCACTAAAGAAGAATCATTTAAAAAGTGTCCGGCCCACCTGACACCTTCTGTAGGGTTAATAATCTCCATAGCGATCAGGCCGGCATTTCTTAAAAACCAGACAGGACTACGAAGAGCTTTTTGTACCAGAGGGAGGGACTTTTCAGGATATAAGCGCGCCAGGCTAACCAGAGCCTTCCATCGAACAGGCATTTTTTCTTCACCTGAAAACACAAGGCGGCTTAATATAACAAAACCTTTTGATCCATACTTAGACAAAGCCTGAATTCTGTTTTTTAAAGGTAAGTCCAGAATCATTTTTATATTGTGGTAATCTTTCTTTTGTGTAGCGATAGAAGAAGAACCTGTTACATTATTTCGCTTATATTGTTTTTTTCTTTGATCCGAAGCCGGTTTTTGCATGAACTGCTCTTTTAACTGCCTGGTGAACTCAATTTTATCTTTTAGGCTCATTTCTTCGGAAAACCACTGAGCACCAACGGAAAAGCTAATAAAAAAAGCAATAACCCCGACTAACCTCATACTTTTAAGTCTAAGGTCCAAAAGAGAAGTTTTGCAATGCCTTTTTTTATGGCTATGAGATATTTTTTTGCGGCTTTTTACATTGATGACCCAAACGAAAATGATGTGCACAATTTTTTGTGCAGGTCATCAGATAGTCAAGAGACTTACCGAGGCAGTTTTTACATATTTTTGTTTGTTTTCTACAGTGCATACATTGAATCCTCTCTCCTGCAGCCTGTCCACAATGAGGGCAAAGAGAGTATTTGATGGAAGGTTTTAGACCCTGATCTACTGCGACACGATGATCAAAAACAAAACATTCCCCTTCAAAATTTTTATCCGGAAAAGATTTTAAATAATGAAGGATACCCCCCTTCAGTTGATAAACCTCTTTAAAACCTTGCTTTTGCATTTCCTTTATAGCCTTTTCACAGCGGATACCTCCGGTGCAGTAAAGTAATGTTTTTTGCTCCTTCGGTAAATCAGCAGACTCCAATTTTTGAGAAAACTCGCTAAATTCTTTTAGGCCCAGGTTTTTTGCCCTTTTAAATTGGCCCACCTCCACTTCATAGTCATTTCTAATATCCAGTACAGTGATTTGTTCTTCATTCAGCATAGATTCCCATTCATCCGGCTCCAGGTCATGAAAACCAAAAGAAGCCGAAGTGCCGGGTTTTCTAAAAGTAATAATCTCCTTTTTAATCTTTACCCTTATTTTTTTAAACGCAGGAATGGCGGAAGGGGATTTTTTATAGAAAAAGTCGTTTATGCCGGTGACCTCTTCTATAAACCGCAAGTAGTTATTTATATTCCCCTGCTTTCCCGAAACGGTGGCATTGATCCCCTCCACACTTAAAAGAATCAACCCTACGACCTGCTCCTTCTCCCCTTTCTGCAATAATTCCGCCCGCATTTTTTTTAAATCCGGCTTGGAAAAGGAAACAAAGCGATAAAAACTGACTATTTCATAGGACATATTTTTGTCTTTCTCCACATAATATGCTACGCCTGCTCATCATTGTTAATGTAGCCTTTCCCGGCTTCTTTTACAACGATCAACAAAATATACAAATAAAAATAATACTGATTATTGTACTGATAATGTTATATTAAAAAAATTGATTTTTTTTCAAATATAAAAGACAACAAATAGAGAGTTCATGTACTATAAATTACTACTATGGCTGTTTTAAAAATCGAAAACCTGATAAAAGATTATGGTGCTTTAAGGGCTGTAAACAAGGTGTCTTTTGAAGTTCACTCCGGGGAGGTGTTTGGTCTTCTGGGCCCCAACGGAGCTGGAAAAACCTCTATTATATCCACTATCACCACTTTGGAAAAGCCGACTGAGGGCACGATCACCATAAATAACCTGGATGTTACCCGGCATGAGAGAGCCACCAAAGCGGTGACCGGAGTGGTACCGCAGGAGCTGGTCACCCATGGATACTTTAATGTGGAGGAAATTCTCACCTTCCAATCCGGTTACTACGGACTGAGAAAAAATAAAGAAAAAATACACAGCTTAATGCAACAACTGGAGCTTTGGAGCCATCGGCATAAAAAGATCCGTCATCTAAGCGGAGGAATGAAGCGAAGACTGATGATCGCCAAAGCCCTTATGCACTCCCCTCAACTTCTCCTGTTGGATGAGCCCACCGCAGGGGTGGACGTGGAGCTAAGATACTCTATATGGGAACAAGTGCGGGATTTAAAAAAGGCCGGAGTGGCTATTCTTTTTACAACACATTACCTGGAAGAAGCCGAAAAGCTCTGTGATCGGGTGGCTATCATCCATGAAGGAAAAATCCAAAAGCAAGGGGAAACCAAAGAGCTTGTACGAAAACTGACCTCCCGTCATTTGACCATCACTTTAAAAAATAAAGTGGAATACAGCCACCCCGCTCTCATTAATCAACAGGATAACACCCTGGAGTTTCGTGTTCCCTATTCAACAAAAATAGGACAATTTCTTTCTGAATTGAACTTCCGGAATGACAATATCCTGGATATGAAAATACGGGAAGGCACTTTGGAAGAGGCTTTTAAGTATGTACTAAACCGAGGTGAAATGTGACAGATAAAAGCATAAAAACACAGGAACTCATCTGGACTCCCTTTCTCATGCTCTTATCCCGTGAAGTGCGGCGTTTTATTAAAGTGCTGGCTCAGACCATTTTTATTCCCGCTATTAATTCTTTTATTTATCTACTTATTTTCGGAGTAAGCATCGGGAAAAACATTAAAGTGCTGGAGGGAATAAGCTATCTGGAATTTTTAATACCCGGTTTGGTCATGATGGGATGTATGAACAACAGCTTTCAAAATAGCTCCAGTTCCCTGCTGGGTATGAAGTTTGGCAGGGAAATTATAGATATCAAAGCGGCTCCTCTCACTGTCCAGCAGATTATATGGGCTATGTCTCTGGGAGGGCTTTTTCGCGGCCTGGTTGTGGGTACGGTGGTTTTCCTTTCAGGAGAGTTCTTTTATTACTTTCATGAAAATGCCTGGTTGGTTCCGGTTTACCCTTTTTACTTTTTGCTTTTTTGCATTATAGGGGGATTGGCCTTTACCAAGCTGGGTATTATTGTGGCTTTTTTAGCCAAAACATTCGACCACGTCAGTGCTATTGGAGGTTTTATCATACTACCCCTTATTTATTTAGGGGGTGTGTTTTTCTCATTGGAGAACTTAAGCCCTTTCTGGGTGAAATTTTCCCATGTAAATCCTCTGCTCTATTTTATTAACGGAGTACGTTATGGTGTGTTGGGAGTATCAGACGTTCCGGTTAATGTAGCCCTTTGGGTGTCTTTACTGGGTCTTCTTGTATTTCATCTTCTGGCTGTATGGGCTCTAAAAAAAGGTTCTTATCAACCCTGGTAAAGAAAAGAATTTCGATGGTACTTTCTGACCCTATATCAAATAACCATTTATCTTTTTATGAACAGATAATAGAAAAACACAGTCTTCGTCTGGGTTGTGATCTCAACTGCTATTTAACTCACTTTGATGCGGCTGTTTCCTTATTGGAAAAAAGAAAAATTATTCGTGAACAGCTTGTTAAAAGAATAGAAAAAGTAAGCAAGTTGTCAGAAGAACAAAAAAAACTTTTACTCACTCCGGGTGTTCCTGCACAAATCCCTTTTGCCTCTTTATCTCTTTCTCATTGCGCCTCAATAGGAGGCTTTATCATTTCCCCTTCGAACCGGCACTCTATTGGTTTGGATTTGGAGCAACCGGGACGGGCACAAGAAAAAACAGTTCTTCGAATTTCAAACCAGAAAGAACTAACACCGGCTCCTTCCCCCTCGGCTTTATGGTCAGCAAAAGAAGCCGCTTATAAAAGTATTAACCAATTTCAGGACAATGTCTCCATAAGACAAATATCTGTTTTCCATTGGAAACTTGTTGTATCTGATTCACCGGATCCCCGTTTTCACGGGGATGACGATTGTGTAGAACCATCATTCCCGCAAAACCCATCATTCCCGCAAAACACGTCATTCCCGCGCAGGCGGGAATCCAGTAGTAAAACCCATGACACAACAGAAATATATGACTATCAATTCAAGACAAGTGAAGAAAAAGGGAAAGGTTACATATGTTTTTTTAAAAACATAGTGATCGCTTTTGCTCTTGTACCTCACAAATAAAAATAAAGATCAAATACTAAAAAGACATCTCCATCAAAAGATCTTCCGCTTCATTGATTAAATTGTCATCCGAAAACTCCTTAATCACCTGACGGTAAAGGCGAACAGACTCATCTATTTCCCCTCTTTGTGTATGAATTTTCGCCTGAATCATAATAGAGTAACCCACCCATTTGGACCTGGAAGAAGGGTCATACTCCCTAAGCCGATGGATCGCTTTTTCACTATCTTCAAATTGTTCTTCATAAAAAAGACCCTTGGCTAATAAAAAAGAAGCTTCCTCCATATAACCTGTGTAGGGATATTGATTTAAAAGAGCCGATAGAGTTTTATTTGCCGAGGCGTAATCCTCAATCACATGCAGTCTCCTGCTTTCCTCCATCATTCTTTTTGAGCGAGCTTCAATCTCAGCTGTGTTAATAGGGTAAGAATCAGCAGCAGGTACTCTGCTATTTTTACCCTTGTACAGATTTTGAAATAAGAAATAACCGGCAACAATCGACAGAACGGCGACAAACAGAAAAACTTTTATATAAAAGTATTTTTTTAAAGACATAGTTTTTTATCGGAAAACAGACGAAAAACTAAAGATTTTTACAGAGGTATGGACTAGAAAAAAATGTAAGTTAAAACACATAGCGCTACAGCCAACATCAAGGCATCAAAAGCATAACTTCTTACTATGTTTCTTATTTTACGATAGAACATTTCCTTAAAAGGTAACTTGGGAAGAGAGATTTCCTCTTCAAAAAACCAAGTGAGAGACTCCATCCTTTTAATCATCTCTAAAGCTTTTTTATTGCCTTTATCCTCTCTTAAGACACGTCCATAACAGGAAATTCCGTAAACCAGTTCATTCTGTTTATGACAGGTCGTCAAAAAAGCATCGTGCATTTTCTCATCGTGCCAGTTTTTAATCACTTTTGCCCATGCTCCTCTGAGTGGGAAAGAGGTTCCCCCTCCTTCAATCAGCTTAATGAATACCACTCCACAGTAGGAACATTCCTGGTCCTTTATAGGCACTTCTTCTGTACATCTGGGGCATACCTTGGTGGAAAATCCCAAACCGGATTGTTCAGAGATTCCGTTCTTCTGTATATTGGCCGGTTTACCTAAAACAATAGGATTTGTATCTTTAGAGTCGATCCAAAACTTTTCCCGGCAGACAGAACACTGAAAGTCCGGTTGATCTTCCTCAAATTCCTTCTTAAACGCTTTAAAAACCTGGAAGCAATAAGGACACCGGATGCGAAGCTCGGTTGGAGTTAGGTTTTTTTGATCTTCATAAAACTGTCTCATAATGATACTATACATAAAAAATATATAAAGATCGAGTATTTATTAACTAGAATGGCAAAAATGAGAAAATTACTTAAATTTTATAGCCTGCCTTTGCTATCCGCCTTTTTAATGGGTACCAGTTATATTCCCTTTCCGCCCTGGGCTCTATTTTTTTGTTATGTTCCGCTTTGGGTCTTTGCCCTGAAACAAAAAAAGCTGAAACCCCTTTTAATAGGGGGCTTTTTGTGTCAGTTTGTCGCCACTTTAATCGGATTTAACTGGGTGGCCTACACCATCCGGGAATTCGGTTTCTTTCCCTGGCCCTTAGCTGTTTTGGGACTTTTGGGTTTTGCCGGTTTCACAAATCTACATATGCCTATTGCTTTATTATTCTGGTTTATTACACAAAAACAAATCAACAAAATAAAAAGCAATGAGAACCTTTCCCGGCTTACCCTTCTTTTGTTACCTCTTTATTTTGCTTTATGTATGGAATATTACCCTATGATCTTTGAATGGAATTTCGGTTACACCTGGTTCTATGCAAAGTGGCCGGCGGCTCACACTGCACAAATATGGGGTTTTAAATTTCTTAACACTCTAACTTTATTTTTTAATTTGTTTTTTCTGTTCTTTTATCTCAAACTGGCTTCGAAACAACATAAGAAGGTAGATAGGCTTTTAAGTTTACTTCGCCTTAACATAAAAGATTCTTCCACAAAGGGACATTTTGCAAACATATCTGCGGCTTTACCTTCCCTCCTTTGGCTTATAGGGACTTGGACTCTTCTCTTTACAGGACTTAATTTTTACGGACATTATTTAAAAACAAAATGGCCTGATCCGGATAAAACAGCTCATGTGTTGCTTGTGCAACCCAATATTGAAAACCTGGCGACAGCCTATAAGAAATCAAAAAAAGACCCCCGACCCCTGGCTTTATCTCAACTTATTAAAGAAACAAAAAAATACTTTAACAATGAAAGTAAGCCTCCTCCGGATTTTATTCTCTGGCCGGAAGGAGCCTACCCCTATCGCATCCAACACGACGGTCGAAAAGCCAGAGAAAGCTTTGCACAAAGACAGGCGAGAAAATGGAAAAGCCCGATAGTGGTATCCACCATAGGGGAAAATCCAAAAGGGACAACCAACTCTATTTTTGTTTTTAATAAAAAAGGGGGGTTGGTTCAGTCTCCTTACGATAAAACACTTTTATTGGCTTTTGGAGAATATTTGCCTGGAGAAAAGTGGCTCCCGATAGATAAATGGTTATCTTATTACGGGCGCTCTTTTCAAAGGGGAACAGGGGAAAACAAAGTAACACAATTAAATGGAATCAATCTGGGTTTTCAAATTTGTTACGAAGGGCTTTTTGACTTTTTCACCAGAGACTTAAGCCGTAAAAAAGCACAAATCCTGGTAAATGTGACCAATGATTCCTGGTATGGAAGTTGGCAACAACCCTGGCAGCATTTGTACATGACATTAGCCAGATCTATAGAGGTAAGGCGCCCCCTCATCAGAGGAACCAACACCGGACTTTCCGCCTTTATTTCCGCAAAAGGGAAGATAGATAAAATATCCACCCTTAATAAAAACACCAGTTGGATTCAGGAAATACCTTACTACAGTGAGGAAAAACAGAGTACTTTTTCTTTATGGGGTTATTATATCAACCAATACTTTTTATGGTGTTTATTCACTCTTTGCTTGGGGTACTTTTTTCTATGTAAGATACGCACTGAAAAAAACGCCTAAATTTCATTACTCAGTCATTCCGGAGCAAGTACGGAAGGACGGCTCTTGAGGGAGGAACACTGCCCCAATACACTCACCCACTCTGTGGACTTTTGGGATCGAAAGCATCCCGCAACCCATCCCCCATCAAATTAAAAGCCATCATAGTAAAAAAAATAGCCACCCCCGGTGCAATCATCAGATGAGGATAAGAACGAAGAGACTTCCAACCCTCTTCCGCCAAAACACCCCAGGAACTATAAGGAGGTTGAAGCCCCAAACCCAAAAAACTCAAAAAACTTTCAAATAAAATATTGGAAGGAATCTGCAAAGTAAGCAAAACAATAATCGGACCTAAAATATTAGGCAGTACATGACGAAAAACAATTCTCCATCCTTTATCCCCAAGAGAGCGGGCGGCCTCTACATACAATTTTTCTTTCTCCTGCAAAACCTGCCCTCTCACAACACGAGCCAAAGTCACCCAACCCACCAAACTTAAAGCCACCAGGATTCCCATTAAAGCTTTTAGTTCCGGATGTGTAATTATAGATAGAGAATCAAAAATCACTTTTACCAATATCAACAACACCAAAGAGGGAATGGAATACAAAATATCAATAGACCTCATCATAAAAGCATCCACTTTCCCACCCATCCATCCCGAAACAGCCCCATACGCCACACCCAAAATAAGTGAAATGAGTGCTGTAAAAACACCCACCGCCATGGATATACGTCCACCGTATATAAGACGGGATAATAAATCTCTTCCCAGATTATCCGTTCCCAATAAATGACCCTTCCCCGGTGGAAGTAACTCCTTCCCCTCGAACTGCTCCTCAAAAGAATAAGGAGAAAGAGTTTCAGGAAAAAGACTAATCAGACAAATAAACAAAATAAAAAAAGCGCATACCACCCCCAGCCTGTTTTTCTTAAAACGACGATAGGACTCGTGCCAAAGGCTGTTGTTCGATTTTTTATTTTTACTTAGGGGAGATTCTTTTTTCATATTAACATCTCATTTCCGGATTCTGTAGCAAGTAAGGAAGGACGAAAAAAAATCATGACAGGCGAATCCTCGGATCAAAATGACTGTAAAGTAAATCCACCACAAGATTGGAAAAGATCAGTACAACGGAATAAATAAGAGTGGCCCCCAAAATTAAAGGGTAATCCCTATTGGTCACACTGTTCACAAGGTGCTTGGCCATTCCGGGAATAGCAAAAATATGCTCCACAATAAAAGAACCCGTAAGAATACCGGCTATGAGAGGACCGGAAAAAGTTAAAACAGGGAGAAAGGAGTTTTTCAAAACATGCTTATATAAAACAGTCCAATGATGTAAACCTTTTGCCTTGGCTGTCCTGACATAATCAGACTGAATAACCTCCAATACACTGGCACGGGTTAATCGGGCAATAAAAGAAACCGGTCGGGTTCCCAAAACCAAAAGAGGTAATATGTAATAAGAAGGCCCCTCCCACAAGGCTGTTTCAAACCAATCCAAATAAAAACAAAAAAACAATATCAACAAAGGCGCCACCAAAAAACTGGGAAGAGACACCCCACTAATCGCCCCCACCATTAACGTGCGATCCGCCCATGTATTTTGACGGGAAGCCGCCAGCACCCCAAAAGGAATACCCAACAAATAAGATAAAATCAGAGCATATATTCCCAACTGAATGGAAATAGGCAGGGTCTCCGCCATGATAGAGGAAATATTACGACCGATGTATTTATAAGACTCCCCCATATCCCCTTGTACTAAACCACTTAAATAATATCCATATTGATACATAAGAGGACGATCCAGATGATACTTGGCCTCAATATTGGCCTTGATTTCAGGAGGGAGAGTTTTTTCCTGATCAAAGGGCCCCCCAGGTAAAGTTCTTAATAAAACAAAGGTCACTGTGGCTATAATAAAAAGTGTAAACAAAGCACCTAAAATTCTTTTACACACATAAGCCAGCATTCTTTTTTTAATGGTATAATAAGAGAAAAAAGCCAATAAACCACCTAAGTCCACAAGCCAAAGCCAGGAGGGGATTTCATAATTCAAAAAACTAAGAATCAGAGTTAAAGATAAGCAGATGAAAAAAAATACGGACAATAATGTTTTAAACGAAAAAATATTCAACGAAGCTGCACCTCTTTAAAAGAAACTTTACCCATTATATTTAATGGGAATACAGCTACCCGGTCTGATATCAACCAGTGTGATTGAGATGAATATATAGGGATAACAGGCACTTCCTCTTCCACTAAAATCTTCTGAGCTTCCATGTATAATTTCACTCTTTCCCTTTCATTCGATAAAACACCGGCTTCTTCCACCAAAGCATCATAACGACCGCTCCCCCAATTTGTATGATTGTTTTCTGAGTAAGAGGTCATCAAAGTCATAAAATTATCAGGATCGGGATAATCCGCCACCCAACCCATTCTGTAGATTTGCTGCCTTCCTGTTTTTAAACTCTGTAAATAAGTTTTCCATTCTTCGTTGGAAAGCTCCACTTGAATACCCAAATGTTTTTTTAATTGAGCCTGCACCTTTTCCGCCACCCTTTTATGATCTTCATGTGTGTTATAAGAGATCACCACTCTGGGAAAAGTACTACGATCCTTATATCCGGCCTCATCCATCAGTTCACGCGCTTTTTCAGGATTAAAATTAAGCCCTAATGAAGAGTCGTAACCCAACAGGTTCCCGGGAATCCATCCTGTCAAAGGAATCTGATCCCCTTTCAGTAAGTCGGTGATTTTTTTTCTGTCAATAGCCATATTAAAAGCTTTTCGCACCCGCACGTCATCAAAAGGTTTTTGTTCCACATTGATGCCGTAATAATAAGTGGCCAGTATAGGATGAGAGCGATACTCTTTTCTCTTTCTTAAAACAGGAAGCTCTCTGGAAGGAAGATCTCTAATAGCATCCAGGCGTCCTTTTTCAAACAGGTTTAAAGCTGTTCCACTTTCCGGAATAATATGAATAAGAATATTTTTTATTTTAGCCGCTTGATTATAGTAATTTGTATTTCTTTCCAGGATAATACTTTTATCATGTTCCCATACTTTTAAATTATAAGCTCCAAGGGTGACAATGTTTTTTGGGTCCGTCCAACTGTCACCGTGTATTTCTATAATATCCTTTCTTATAGGATAGGTGCTGGTATGGGTAACAAAATAAGGAAAATAGCTCTTCCCCTCTTCCAGCTCCACCACCAACTGGCCCTGCTCATTAACAGAAACCCCCACCTTGGAAAAATCCTTAATCTTTCCTTCACTGTAAGCTCGTGCATTTTTTATAGGATATAAGAAATAAGCATATTCGGATGCCGTTTTAGGATTTAAAAGCCTTTCCCACCCATCCAAAACATGAGAGGCTTTAAACTCTTTCCCATCATTCCACTTAACATCTTTCCTTATAGTGAAAGTCCATGTTTTACTGTCCGGTGTGGAACTCCACTTTTCAGCTAAAGCCGGCTTTAACTTCAACGAGCCTTTTGAAGAATCATAATCCAATAAGCCGTCCATGACATTATCCACAATAAGACTGGAGGTGGTGTCCGTAGCTTTACTCCAATCCAAAGTAGGAGGCTCTGTGCTGATATTAAAGCGCAAAGTATCCTGCAGAGGTAACTCATCTTGTTTGCTTTGCTTTTTCTTAAAACAGGAAGCAAGAGACAAACTAAGACAAAGTAAAACGATATTCAGATAGTAAAACATATTTCAATCCTTTCCCTATTGATTTTGACCTACCGGTGTGTGTGGAGCATCCTCAGGTATGGGTTGCTGAGTGCCCGAAGAAATAGGAGGGGGACCGGAACTACCGTTATTCCCTTTATTTGAACCTCCCGCATTTTTTCCCTCTTTATAATCAACTTGCAAATAGTCAGGCAACTCACTCGCATGATTATATTTTAAAACAGGCCAATCGGTACATGAATCAGAAAACTGCTTTGCGAAAGCCCGCACTTCAAGGAGGAGGTCTTTTTCAATTTCTGTTTCTTCGTCATCTTCGTCATCTTCGTCATCCTCTTCGTCCGTGTTCTCATCCTCGTCCTCGTCTTCATCACCTTCTTCATCATCCTCATCATCTTCCTCATCCTCTTCTTCTTCCTCTTCCCCCTCATCCTGCTCTGCCGCCGCTTCTCTTACTTCCTGAAAATCCTCCACATCAGTTCCTTTTTTAATAAAAGACATACGGGTGATTTTCCCTTTTTGATTAAACTCCACATCAAAGATATCATATTCCATACCTCTTATAGTGATAGGTGTATCAGAAGCAGTGAACTGAAAATGCCGCTTCTCCTCATAATAAAAAGTACCCCCCACCTCCGGTTTTACGGTTTTAGGGTGTAAAAGCAAAACAGACTCCGCTTCCGGTTTATCTTTGTCATTACTCACCTGAACCAACAAAGGAATGGCGGATTTT
>JANQSP010000011.1 GCA_028283955.1 Bdellovibrionales bacterium | reverse complement strand
CACTTGTCTTATGGCGCGCCCCTTCTCTGATAACCGCCTCCAGATTGGCTATAGCCCTCTTTGTCTGACCTATTTTAAAACGACACCAGGCCAGTTTATAAAGCGCAAAAGAATAAAGCCTCAATTTACGATTAGTGGCTATTTTCCTGTAATAAAATATCGCCTTTTTCCAATTGGATTTATTAAAATAATATTCCCCCAACTCGAAGTTCACATCATGAATGTATTCACTTCTTGGAAACCTTTTAACCAGACTCTCATAACGCTGGCGGCCCGTTTCCAACTGTCCTCTTTTAAAATAACTCACTCCCAGGAAAAACAACACCTGGTCCATATTCTTGTCTCTCGGAAATTGCTGACGATAAGTTTCAAATAACTTGATGGCCTTATTTATATATACATAAGTGGGCTTTAAATTTATACGAGGTTTTCCCTTGATTTTTTTCTCTTTGTACAGAGCCATTTGCTGATCATATCTTTCATACAACCGATACTCTATCAATCGGGCCTTTTCAATATACAAACTACCAAGTCGCAAACGTAAATCGCGACGCTTACTGGTCTTTAACAAACTAAAGAGCTGATTAATTTCCTGGTTAATAACGGACTCCAGCTCCGCTTCATCTGTTCCCGCTTCAAAGTATTGTCTGACCTGCCTGGGAGGTTCAGCTATTTTAATAGCCTGTCTCTGAATTTTTTTTATTGTCATTCTGGCTTTGGGAACAGCCGTTCTCTTCTTTTTTACTCCAAACTTTCTTACCTTCTTACGACGGGATGAACGGGATGCCGCCGGATCTCTTTCCGCCTGACCCTCCATCTCTGTATCTGACTCCGCTTCGGCCACCACTTCCGCTTCCGACTCCCTCTTTGTATCTGACTCCACCTCCGCTTTTACATCCGCCTCTGCTTTTTCTTTCGGTTCCCCCTCTCCCTCTTTTTCCCCTTCCGCCAATGTAGCGTTTTGCACCACAAAAACTTCCGGTGTAACAAAAGGGGCAGCCGTAGCAGCGCCTATACCGGTCAAAGCCAAAGAAATAAAAACCAAACTTACTTTACACATCCGTATGTCCATCATGATCCTTATTTTTCCCATTAATAAAAAATGATCTCTTATTTTTTGTACTTTTGACAACTACCCATACCCACATAATGATAATTTCCCAGTTCATCCAGCCAATATTCTCCCTGAAAAGGCCAATATTCATAACCATTTTGAATATAAAAACTCCGATCAAAGTCCTCAATGCTCACACCTGTCGTGACTTTCTGAGCTATTTTTTTCTTTAAAAACCCCCTTTTACTTCTCAACATCTCATAACGCAGATATTGTTCCTGAGTCAGAAAATCTTTCAACTCAGCACGAATAACTTTCAAATGATTCAAAGCCTGTCGGCCCGCTTTTCTTTGTGCATTATTCAACCTCTTTTTAATGAGCTTTGAAGAGTATTTCCCCACCATGGACCGCCTCCAGGAATAGGGCAGGCTATAAATCAAATCCCTTTCCTCTTTCAATTTTGTAATATAGTGGTGAACAGCTGAGAAATCCCCTTCCCTCAAAATTCGTCGGGCGACAGGAACAGGATAATGAATAGTACGTCCTCTGCTCTGTTCATCGGCTGAGAGCACTAAAGATTGATAATACGATTTCAAAGAATGTTTTCTAACAATAATATTTCCCACTCGAACATAAACAGGGCGATACACACGATGGAATAAATCCAGCACTTTCTCCATCTCATAGTACTTGCAAATATAAAGATAAATTATAGAACGCAATAACAACGACTCCGGCTGATAATAATCCTCATAATAAGAAGAATGCAGAGTATGAAAATTACTGAGAGCGGAGCGAAGCCTCCCGCCCCTTAAAAGAGCCCAGCTTTTTTCCAACAAAGTATCATGCCAAAACGGAGAATCCTTTGGAACCTGCTGATAAGCCTCAGCGGATTGTTCCCACTTCTTCCCCTGATAGTAAGACCTGGCTTTTCCCATAAGGGCAGCCACTCTAAAACTGTCTGCCACTCCTGTCCGGCGATTTTCCAGTTTGCTAAAAATTCTTACAGCCCGGTTAACACGATTGAGTTCCGCATGAACCAGGCCAAGTTGATAAAGAGCTTTATAAAAAAGAGGACTGGAGGATTTAACACGGGAAAAATGGGCAATAGCCCTACGGAATTTCTTTTTCCTCATCCAATATTCACCAAAGTGATAATGCAGGTTATCCCTTTCGGAACGGGAAATATATTTTAAACTTCCATGAGAAATCGCATGGTGTAACAATTGATCGTCTTTCAGGTAAGCTGCCGCCAAGGCAATTTTTTGTAAACTTTTCCCCACATATCCGGCGGCATCATTGGAAACCAAAGTTTGAAACTGAAAGATGGCAGGGTGATACAAGCCCATATTGTATAAATTCAAAGCCAGATGATATCGAATTTTATTTTTTTGTCTTGATAATTCCGGCTTATACATCAAACGAAAAAGATTTTCCGTGGAAGACACATAATCACCTTGAGCCGATTGCTTTAAAGCTCTTTGCAATTGTACAAAAGCCCCCATTCGACTTCGGCGTTTTGCGCCCACCGTTTTTTTTGCTTTTCCCTCAACAGAAAAAGAACCTCCAAAAAGCAGCACTATACAAATAAAGGGAAGAGCCAATTTCATCTTAACCCCGCAGACGGATAGTAATAACTAAGACCAATAGAAAACAAAATATCATTTAACAAAGACACACCGATACCTTGAGTTTCAATAGTCATGTGCCATCTTAGATCCCATCTCAACCCCAAGTCCCTTGTAATGGCAAACACCTGACCAATACCGGCGGCGACAGCCGGCTCCCAAACTATAGGAGCTCTTCTTCTCTTAACGGCACTCATACCGCCACCAAAGTTAAAAAAAGTATCAAAGGCCAGAATTTGCCGGTTATAAAAAGCAATCTTCCCGTACACAGGCATCCACTTGTAAGTGAGCCCGACAAAACCATTTGCGATAGGTAATAACTCAGACACGTTAGCTCTAATTTGTGCCAGATCATTTGTCACTCCGCGATTCACAGTAAATACATAGTAACCACTTAACTCAACGGCATGCTTTTCCAAAAAATGATAGGTCAGGTGGGCCTCCACACCCGGGTTCAAAAAAAACTCACTACTAAGAGTAAAAGTGGAAGACAAAGAGGCCGCCACTCTTCCTGTTTTAGGCATAAAACGCCGTTGAATAACAGCCACATCAGAAAAAGGTGAGAGGTGCACTAAATCGGAAAGCTTTTTGGCTTTTAGTGTTTTAACCTTTTCCAAAAAATCCGCATCCGGAGATTCCACATCCTCATTCCTGAGGTCCAAATCACCTTCCTGAGCTCCTACAAAAATAGAAGCGCTTATAAAAAAAATGAATAACAAATTTCTTATCAGTTTCATTCCTCTTCCTCTTTTACAAAAGGATTGTTATTCCGACACGAGCTAAAAACCTAAGAAAAATATCCTTCTTAAACGCACTGTAAGCCGGACGGACAGGGGCATTTTGTTGCGGTGTCCACTTAAGACTGCCCAGAACAGGATTGGCTCCATAATATAAAAGAAAATCAATTCCCCCATCCAAAGCGAAATAACGATTAAAATAAAACCTCTGTCCAATTCCAAAATGAGAGGCAGGAATCGTTATAAGGGGCGCATCGCCATGTTTTAAATTCATAACACCCAGACCAAAAAAAGAATAAAGTGCAAAGTTAAAGACAAGAGTTTTAGTTATACTGATCTTTCCATATAGGGGGGAAAACTGATAATTTACAAAACCGGCCAAAAAAGGCGCGGGAGCCAGACCAGCGTCAAAATAAGAATCCACTGTTTTTGTACTGGCTTTTTTCACCCCATCTTTTTTCAACAAGTTCCCTGTACTGGAAAGCCCGGGGAAAAAAAACAAACCGGAAATACCTATTCCATGGGATTCATTCCAATAAAAAGCAAGAGAAGCGGAAGCACTGTAAGGACTGTAAAAAGGTTCATCCGTTCTCAGTGCATGGGAAAGGCGTAACTCAACCCTTTTGGACAAAGTAACATCACGGTTCATTACCGCCTTCGGATCTTTAAATACCGGAAAAACATACTCTGAAGCCAACTCCTGATCAGGAAACTGAATAACAGCCCCTTGTACAGTTATGGAGACAACAGCCAAAAAAAAGAAAATAAAAAAGCGAAATAAGATAAAACCCCTCCGTCCCTGGTTCCGAGGATTTCCCCTTTGGACTTAAATTTTCGATTATTCTGTCCTTTTTGACAAGTTTTGACCTTAATTTATGCATAGCCTTATACAAATGACAATTCGCTTTAAGAGACAGGCTGATAAAGAAAAAATAGCTGTTTATTTCAAAGAAGTCTATTTTTCAGACATAATATAAGCCACCCAGGACTCACAATCCTCCCCTTTTTCCCTGCGTTTAAAGCAACCATTTCCTTCTCCGTTTTTGTCCGTTCCCTCCCAATAAACATGGATTTTACGAAAACCCGCCTCTTTTAATAAATCTTTAATTTCAGGGATAACCCAAAACCGCCAATCATAAGTAAATACTTTTTTCCTCTTCTTTTCTCCTCTTCTCTTATAATGAATATGAAAGACGGCATGATGGGAAATGGGATCAAAACTTTTCTGATCCCAATAATAAGTAAAAGTGCCATGATCAACCTGTTCCTCATTTGCCTCAAAGCACTGACTGCCACCAAAACAGTCCAGGACAAGAAGGCCATTTTTATTTAAGGATTTATAACAGTTCAAAAAATACTTTTTTAAGTCATCTCGTTTTTTAAAAACAAAATAAGAAAAATTTAAGGCACTGATAATATCCGCTTTGGTTGTGCGACAACTTAAAACATCACCGTGAATAACAGACAGCCGCTCCTGCTGGTCAAAACTGAGTTGCCTCAGGCTATGCTCTTTCCCGTATTTTAAGGGCCGATCATCAATATCCACCGCGATGGACCGACAGAGCCTACCCAGCTTAACCCATTCACAGCTTAAAGCAAAGGTGGAACAGAAATCTTCACGAAAAATACAGGCCTCTTTTTTTTTTAACGACCGATAGCAATTTCGGATAAAACGCACATCCAAATCCGGAGACTGTACAGAATGACGATAATACCAATATTTATCAAATTTTTTTTTCATCACAGTAACATCATTCCGATTATGAATAGTTTGTCAACCTTGATTCAAAGAAGATACCTGGACCACCTTTCTTTCAGGGAGCCAAAGGCCTGTAAGATGTCTTCCATAGACACAACCCGTATCCAGCCCTATGGAGTTTTCCTTTATTCTCAACCCCTGCTGAGCCCAATGAGCATAGACAACCAACTTGGAACCGGTATAAAGATCATGCCAGGCAGGATAAGAAGGGTTTTTCATATCCTTTCCTTCCCCTCCCCAATAACGAATGTTCACCAGGTACTCTGTTTCTGATTGACTGGGATGTTCTCCGGGAACCAAACCTCCATGCACAACCAGGAAGTCTTCCTCCTCTATATAGACAGGCCAGCCTTTCATCCAAGCCAGCCAATCTTTCCATTCTCCATTCATACTTTTTTTCAGTTCCTCTAAAGCCGCAGGAAGAGGTAACCGATTTTCAATGGCCTTAATAAACTTCAATTCATGGTTTCCGACAACCACATCCACTTGTTGTTCACGAACCCAGGATAGGACTTTAAATGAGTCCGGACCTTTATTAATAAGATCTCCCAATAAAATCAAGCGGTGATCATGAGATTTATACCCGGACTTTTTAAGTAAAAGCATCAGCTCATCAAAACACCCGTGCACATCCCCTACAATAAAAGTCTGTGAAACCATTTTTATAATCCAAAGTAATATATTAACACGTAAGATAACTAAAAAGACATTGGACAAGATAAAGGCGAAACCTTCAGCCCTTTGCCCTCTATACTACAATAAGAGGCAGTTAAAAAAGCAAACTATTTCTTTTTTTCAGCCGGAGGAGGGGTGGCTTCCGGAGGAGCTGCCGGGGCTACCGGGGCTTTTGAGCCCTGTGCCGTCGAAGGAGCTGCTGAAGGAGCCGCTGGGGCCTTATCTGCTCCACTACTATCCGTAGCCTCTGCAGGGGGGTTATCGTTTTCCCTTTCATTACAACAGGCACATTTTTTTTGACCATCCTCACCTTCCCGCTTTTCACAATGTTTTTTATCATGCTTTCCGTCTTTGCAGGCACTACAGGTTCCCTCTTTCTTATGTCCTGCGGAACAAGTACCACAATGAGCTGTAACAGAAGGTATAAAAACAAAACAGAAAAATAATAAAGTAATAAGAAGTTTCATAAACCGGATCCTCCAAAAAATATCTGACGCCTGTGAGGATTAGAAAAATATTACACAATTTTGTCAACAGAAAATACAGTAATAGGAAAGTTTAATTAATAATTGCCGAATTTTCCGGACTGGAAAATTCCATCACTTTAGGTGTTAAGAATAGTAATAACTCATTACGTTGTTCGTCTGTTGTAAAACGTGAAAAAAGCCATTTTAAAACGGGTATATGCCTCAAAACGGGAATCCCTTCATCCGACTTGGATTCATCTTTTTGATAAATACCCCCAATAACGATAGTCTGCCCATTATTAACCAACACCTTTGTTTCCGCTTCCCGGGTGTTAATGGGACGTGAACCACTTTCCGCATCCGGAGGCCCGAAAAAATCTCTTTTCATTTTCACATTCATAAAAACAGAACCAAGAGCTGTGATCTGCGGAACAACTTCAAAACCCAAATCAGCAGAGACTCTTTGAGGCGATCTTTCCGTACTCCCTCCCTGAACTGTATTGGTAACCAGGTCAATATCCTGTGTCCTTTGAGTGATCTTTGCTGTCTCACCATTCAAAACAACAATTCGTGGAGCACTGATAACGTGAATTAAGTCCTCCGCTTCGGAAAGACCCAAAGTAATATCCAGATCCCCCAAAGGGGCAAAAGAAACGGACAGACCTGAACTGACTGTTCTACCTGTGGTCACATTACCGGGAAAAGCTTCCAGACTCCCATCCACATTTAAAGCTAATTGGGAGTTACCTCCTGGTGCATAACTTAAAGGGGCTCCATCATATCTCCAGTTGATACCCAGATTACGCACAAACCTTTCACGGGCTTCAATTATTTTCGCCTCAATGAGCACCTGCATGGGAGACTTATCCAAATTCTTTATCATAGTTTCAATACGATCAATAACACGTGACGTATCTGTTATGATCAAAGAATTACTTTGGTTATCCACCACTATTCTACCACGGTTTTTTGTCACTAGGCCTTCCAGCTGCGTACTTATATTGCTCGCCTTTGTATAAATAAGAGGAACCACTTTTACTTTCAACGGTTCCAAAATTTTCTGATTCTCCATCATCTTTTGTATATCCTCTTGATCCTTCCTCAAAGCACTCAGACTCATAATACGAATAACATTCCCTTCCCGCAGATATCCCAGTTTTTTTGTTTTCATTACCGTCACCAAAGCCTGATCCCAGGGTACATTTCTTAATTTTATACTGATATTTCCCTGAACATCATCTGACAACACCATATTTAAACCTGTACCCTCAGAAATGAAATACAAGACATCCCTCACACTCACATCCCTTAAGTGAATAGAGATAGGGCGTCCGGTAAATTGCGGAGTATGAAGAAAAAACTCCTCCAAAGATTTTGCCGGTAACACCTCACTGGCAGAATCACCATAGGCACCCTGATCAACAGGAGAGGCTCCCCCGCCGGCAGAAGGTATCCCTCCTCCCATCCCCGGTTGTGGCTCCCCTCCGGCAACCATACCTGCGCCATCGGGAGTAATCACTAAAGAACCGGTTTCCGAAACACTAATAGAGGGCATACCGGCTGTTCCCCTCATCTGCACAACAATACGCACAGTATCACTATCCTTTTGATCCGCCTGTAATAAAGCCATCTCTGTATTGAAATCCTTCATAACGAAAGGACGCTCTTGCAAGCTCTCTGACAAAACAGCTCCCGGTATTTCAATAACAACCTGATTAGTTGGTTTATTTTCTCTGGATTGATAGGAGAAAGAACCCGTGCCATCAACATAGATTTTATTTTCTCCGGCTTCGTATCGAATATTATTTATGACAACACCTGTTGTAGAGGGGCCTGTGTCTTCACTCGTGACTAAATCCTCTTCATCCTCTAAAAAATCATCATCCACCTCTTCCACTTCGGCTACACTGTCCTCTGTTTCTGCAGGTGTACCTTCTTCAGCTTCTTCAGCCTCTTCAACATCCGCTTCAGCAGTCTCTTCTGATTTCTCTTCCGTAACTTCCGCTACCTCTTCCGTTATTTCTTCATCCCCATCTTCTTCCGAAGGAAAAGCCTCTTCCGCCATTTCCTGTTCAAGGTCCTCCGAATCAGCAAACTCACTTTCTAAATCTTCATCTTCTTCATCAATGAAACCCTCATCAATAGCGTCTCCGGCAGCGGCCTCCCCTGTTTCTCCTTGGGTATCTTCAACATCACCTTTCGTTGTCTGGCAGGAAACCATAGAGAAGAAAAAAATAAAAAGAAATAATATAATATAATTCTTCATTGTTGTTAGCATCACTCTATCACAATGCCACTCTTAGTTGCTAAGGTTATTTATTTACCTTGAAATATTTACAACCTATGTCATCTACAAAGTATAGCTCATAGCTTCAAAAATAAAATGAAGCTACATCCCTTTTTTTGTAGTTGCAGATTTGTTTAATTTCTTACTTCCCTTTCTTATCATTTGTTAATCGATCCAAACGTACAATAACAGGCACATAAGAATCCTCTTTCTTATCATCAGCACTCCCTCTTAATCTCGGCTCTACAACAACCACTTCATCTTCTTTCAGTTGATAAATAACTCCCCGATTCTTCCCAATCCAATCATTTTTTTGCAAGTAATGTATCACTTTATCCGGTGTTTCAAATAAAGCTTTTGATGGACCCGCTTTGGAATCCCATTTGATTCCTTTTAACTTTATTTCACTTAAGTCATACTTCCCTGTCGGATAAGTGGGCACGGCTAATTCTACATCTTCTATTCCTTCCATTTTAGGAGGCACAAAGGGATCCCTTCTCTCCTCAGAGTTATATTGGTAATGGCTCAACGCCTTATATACTTCCATCCTCTTATGCTCGATATCCATTAATTTATTAGCCGCATCCGCACCCGCTCCTTTTTGCTTCTGAAAGCCCTGAGCTGACTCCAGCAACTGGTTTAAATTAGAAGTATGAGCTGCCTCAGCAGACTCTTGTTCACTAACGGCAGCGGCCTCCCCTTCTTTCTTTTCCATGTCAGGCTGTGTTTGACCTGTATCGTTATTAACAGCATCAGGAGGAGGAGGAGGAACCACTCCTTCTTTATCCGGCGCCAGTGTAGGGGGAGGGGAAACAACAGAAGAATTATCAGGGACAGATGCACCACTACGCTGTACAGGCACATTTTTTTCAACTGGAGAATTTATTGTTGCCTCTTTACTGTCAATAGCATTCGGAGCAGAAGGTTGTACAGCATCTTCACCGGACACAGGCAGCCGCCCCCCCTCTTTTTTATTTACCGGTTTATCTACTGGCCCCGCAGAGCGTGTTACCGGCGCCTCTGTTGAAGGTACCTCTTTTTTACTATTTGTCGGCAATTTTTTCTCTACGGCATCCGCCTGATTCATTTTAGTTACGGAGGGGGACGCTGTCCCTTTTTGCTCCACGGGTGCACTTCCCTGAGGGGAAGGGGGTGTAACAGGTGCCTCTCCGACAGACTCCTCAGCCTGAGCGACAGATTGAAAAAACGGAAAAGAAGTGAGAATCCATATCACAAAAAATAAAGACCCCACTCCCACACTTAAATATAATATACTTTGTATAAATGTTTTCATTTTATTGCACCTCTTTTTGTTTGTTTTCTGCAGCCATATCTATTATCGGACTGATATACCTATAACCATAAATATCCATCTTCATTGTCACTT
>JANQSP010000005.1 GCA_028283955.1 Bdellovibrionales bacterium | reverse complement strand
CATTGTGGATCGGTACATCCATAAAGTGAGTGTCCAATGTCATCTTCTATCTCGTCACAATTACATGCAGGGTTGGATGATGGCCAATAATATTCATATATATTATCGTTTTTGCGACAACAAGCTACAGGGTTATTTTCTGCACATGGATCTGCATAAACAGAAAAATGTGAGAACGCAAAAAGAGAACCAATTAGAAATACAGAATACTTTACAACAACTTTGGGTGCAGAGAATGAAAGTCTAATAGAAGAAAGACAGAGGCCGCGACATGAATGAATGAATGAATGAATCTGTTTCATAAAAACGCCCTAGTTAAGATAATCCGTCATTCTCGCGAAGGCGGGAATCCAGAAGTGTATCGGCTCTTTTCATCTCAAACTTAAGACATTTATCATGAAACCTGAATCGTCTTTACATTCACAAATTCATAAAAGCCCCATGAAGATAACTCTCTACCATATCCTGAATCTTTAATACCACCAAACGGAAGGGCCGGATGCGAATGCAGAGCCTGGTTTACCACACAGGAACCCACCTGTAACTTTTCACGGGCCAGCTTTTCCGCTTGAGCAATATCTCTACTGAAAACAGCCGCCCCCAAACCATAAGGGGATGCGTTAGCCGTTTCAATCGCCTCTTCCTCATTTGACACCACTATTACAAAAGCCACAGGACCGAAAAGCTCCTCTTCAAAAGAGGATACAGCAGAAGAGGCTGTGCTTTTTAAAATCGTGGGAGGATAAAAATACCCCTGACGATCAGGGAGCCGGCCTCCTAAAAGAAGTTTTGCACCTTTATCCACCAAATGACTTACCTGACTATGTAAACGTTTTCTTAAATCTTTACGAGCTAAAGGCCCTAAACTCGTTTCCATTAAACCGGGGTCCCCTATTTTATAAGTACTCATTTCTCTTTTAACCAGAGAAATAAACTCCTCTTCATTTTTTTCTGTCACAATAAAACGCTTAGCAGCAATACAACTTTGTCCACCGTTATTCATACGGGATAACACACACTCTTTAGCCGCTAACTCCAAGTCTGCCGAATCCAAAATTAAATAGGGATCACTGCCCCCTAACTCCAACAAACTTTTTTTCAGATGTTGTCCACTCAAAGTGGCGACAGCCCGACCTGCCTCCACACTTCCGGTTAAAGACACTCCCTTCAAATAAGGACTGGCCATTAATTGTCCCGTTTGTTCCACAGTGATAGGAATATTTTGGTACGCACCAAAGGGAAAATCAGCTGCAAGAAATAATTTTTCCAACTCGATAGCACAAAGCATAACATTAGGGGCATGTTTTACCAGCACGGTATTGCCGCTCAGGAGAGTGGGTAAAGCAAAACGAAATACCTGCCAAAAAGGAAAATTCCAGGGCATGATACCCAAGACAACTCCTAAAGGCTGATACGTTACATAAGATTTTTCAGGCGCATAAGGAAGTTCCACTCTATCCGCCAGGACAGAAGGGGCTTGTTCCACGGCATATTCACAAAGCCAAATACATTTTTTAATTTCTGATAAGGACTGCCTGACAGGCTTACCCATCTCCCTTGTAATAAGCGCAGCCAATCTGTCCTTTTCCTTATCCATAAGCTCGGCCAGCTTTTGAACCAATGCCCGTCTTTCTTTTAAACTACGGGCCCTCCAGACAGAAAACACCTGGTTTGCAAGATTTAATTTCTCCTCCCATTCCTCATGGGAAAGAGGAGGTATTTCACTAAAAGGCTCTTCCGTAAAAGGATTTATAGATTGAAACATCTGTTTAATTAGGGCAAATTTTTTCTTTTATATCAACTGAACTTTTAAGCTGGATTCCCACTAAAGAAAACCCTGCCTCTTTATTAAGAAAAAAAGGTGTCTAAAGAACCGGAGATTATTTTTCCTGATTTTTTCTTAAGTTGCTTCCTTTTTAGAATAGGCCAGAACCAAGCTAATTGAGGGTCCATTTCGATTAAACCCTTCACCGTAAAGGAAGAAACTTTCTCTTTACTTTTTAGCTCACGAAGAGAGGGGGAAATCAAAATACATTGATCAATTTCATATTTTTTCATCATATCATCAAGGTCAACATTTTTAGCTTTTTCCATAAAATATAACAATGAAAACCGATTACTGTTTTTCTCTCTCTTCTGATAAACCCGTAAAGAGTCCTGTTCATATTTTGCTCCGCAGAAAATTTTTATTACATTTTTTTCAAAGGTTCTCACTTTTGCAGATACAAGCAAAGCCTGTGAAGCCCCCAATAAAAAATCGGGCACTCCCATTAGTCTGACCAAACGACCATATAAACCCAAACTAATAAGAAAAGACATCAACCGCACATGCACATCAGAATCAAAAACCTCACCTTTATGCACCAAACCAAACATCCACGCCGGTGGTTGAATTCTGTACTTTTTAAGCACTTCCCTGGCTTTGACAATTCGAGCCATCACATCCGGAATACGAGAACAATGCATAAACATATCAATTGATTGTAAAGCCGAATCATTAAAAAGAGCCGCTGTCCTTTGAATACTTTCTCTTTTTCCGGATTTCATTTGTTCTTTCATAGTTTTGCCTGCCATCTCCCTTTATCGTAACCTCATCTTTATAAATGCTATAATTAAGCGCTATTAAGAAACTGTTAAAAAAGCAATAAAAAATCTATTTTATTATCTGATTGATACAAATATGTGGGATATTTTTATACACCTGTGAAAACATTTCACCCGCAAAGCTATTGTGAAGGAGCTTTAGTCCTGATAAGATTTTTTCAATGAAAAAAAAAATCATTTTAGCCTTTTGGAACTATTTTCATCCGTGGAAAGAACGTCTCTTTAGATTCTTATCCAAGCAGAAATATTGGATCCTCGTGATTATTTCCGCTTATTGCTTTGCAGATTTAATGCTTATCAGCCTGCATCCCTTTCTGCTGTTCAACACTCCTCCCAACTCCAAGGTCATGAACCCTCTACCACAAAAAAAAGTGTCCGTAGCGGAGTACACGCCTATATGGGATTTTAATATTTTTCACAATGCAGCTATCCCCCCTTCTCTTTCCTCCACTCCACAGGAAGAGGAAAATCTGAAACCCCGCTTATCCCGTCTGCCTCTTCAGCTAAATGGAACTATTGTCTATGACAACCCTGCCTATTCCATCGCCAATATCACAATAAAAGGTCAGAAGACATCTGAGTCCTACCAAATAGATGAAGAAATAGAAAACAAATCGAAATCACCATTGGCCCGGATAACACAAATCGCCCCGGAAAGAGTCTATTTCATCAATCTCAACAATAATCAGGAAGAGTATATAGAAGTACCCAATATACGAAACATCAGTTTTGATTTGAAGAATCAGAAAAAAGAGGAAAACAAGGGCAGCGGCATCATAAAAAAAATCGGAGATTTTCAATTCCAGGTCAAACGCTCTGACATCAACAAACACATGCGTTCCTTATCCAAGGTTCTACAAGAGGCTAAAGTTGTGCCTTACAGGAAAGACGGAAAATTGATCGGTTGGCGCTTCAAATACATAAAACCGGGAAGCATATATGAAAAATTAGGCTTTAAAGTGTCTGACGTTATGACATCTTTCGCCGGCGAGCTGCCACGTTCGCAACTGGAAGCTGCTGAGATGTTCCAACGATTTCGAAACAGCACAAAATTAGATATAATGATTAGAAGGAATGGAAAAGATATTGCCTTTTCCTGGCTCGTGGATGAAGATGATGTATCGGATGATCCATCACCCACAAGATTTTTTTAAAAAGTCATGATTAAACAGCAGGGAAGCTTTAAATGTATATTATCATCCTTATAAGCCTGATCTTTTATACAACCGGAGCTTTCTGTCAGGATACTCCTCTCCCCCATCAGTTTATCGGGAAAAACACAGGCGTGGAAATTTCCAAATCAAAATCCGAAGACATCACTCCCGAAAACTATCCTGACATCATCACCAGTTTTGTATTCCCTAACGCGGAACTAAAAGATGTCATAAAGGCCATGAGCACAGATTTAAATATAAACATAATAATGGACCCTACCTTAGCCAGTCAAAAAATCAGTATTGTGTCATATTCCCCTATTACCGTTGCTGAAGCCTATCAGGCTTTTCTGTCCGCTTTGGCCATTCACGGCTTAACTGTTGTGCGAAGCGGCTCCTTCCTTAAAGTAATAAAAAAAGAGGACGCTTTAAAAAGCAATCTAAGAGTGCATAAGGGAAGTAAACCTATTAATAATGACCAATTCCTAACCAGTATCATCAAGTTAAAGCATATTGATGCCGCTTCCCTGGAAGCCAGGATGAAACCTTTTATTGATAATAAATCAGCAACCTCTATTATCTTTTACCCGCCCTCCAATTCAGTGATCATTTCCGATTATGGTTTGAATGTGAACAGAATTAAAAAAATCATTAAAAGCCTGGACGTTCCAAGCCAGGAGTTCATGTTCAAGGTTTTTCATATTAAACACGCACAAGCGGCAAAATTAAAAGAAACTATTAACAGCTTACTTCCCACCGGCAGACACTCGTCCACTCCCCGTTGGACCCGTTCCTCAAGCAGTAAAACATCTTACAGCAGTGGTAAACAACCCATCGACATTAAAGCCTTATCTCACGATGAAAGGACCAACTCAATTATTGCAATGGGTAATAAAGAAGGTCTCGATAAAATCCAGGAACTGATACAAAAGTTAGACTACTACAAAGATCCCGAGCTGGCCGGTGGAATTTACGTCTATAAAGTCAAACATGCAAAAGCAGAAGAACTGGCAAAAACTTTAAACGAACTCATTGGTCAGGAATCATCCACCTCCAGTACACAAAAAGCTGGAGGCAGCTCTGTACCTAAAATAGCCAATAAGTCCAGCAGTCGACCCAGAACAACAATCAGGAACCTACAAAACATCAACACAGCACAGTCTTTTCAGGATGTAAGAATTATAGCAGAAGAAAATACAAACAGTCTCCTCATTATATCAAACAAATATAATTACGAAACCATATTAGGTATTTTGAAAAAAGTGGATATTTCCAGAAATCAGGTATTTGTGAAATCCATTATTATGGAACTCAGTACAGACAGAAGCAATGAATGGAAAATGGCCAACTACTTTTTTCCGGAAAAAGGCGGGGGAATTTCCCGTATTGGATACGGACTCAGCAACCTGGGAGACCTGGCCTCCACCTCCGGCGGTGCTACACTCTTTTTTCCCTTGTCGCTTTTCTTTCAAAAGTCCACTAATATCCTGGGTCAAAACATTTCAAAAAACAGCACGACGGATATTACTCCCTTTGCCAGTGCCAATTTCGGTTCAAACCTACAGAATGTCTTATCAGGAAAAAAAATAGAAGTCCCCACTCTTTCCTCCTTTGTAAAATTTTTACAGAGAACGGTGGGAGCCAATATTCTCTCCACCCCCCAGGTCATGGCATTGGATAATCAGCAAGCCACAGTCTCCATTGAAGAGCAAATCCCGGTATTGGGAGAAAGGACCGCTCAATCCAGCATAGTCGGGCAGATTTCCACTTCCATTACACCCATCAGTGTAGAGACAGCCCTGATTATCACACCTCATATCAATCCGGATGTAAATTCCATCCGACTGGAAATAGAACAAAAAATCGGTAATGTGTTTAAAGATGCTTCTGTTCCTGAAGAACTTCTGAAAACAAATGTAGCTGTAAAAAAGAGGACTATTAAAACTTTCATTACTTTAAAAGATAAAGAAACAGCTGTTTTAGGAGGTTTGGTAAAAGAAACCAACAGCAAAACCAATTCAAAAATTCCGATCTTAGGAGATATTCCTATTATTGGCTGGCTATTTAAAAACTCCACCACTGACAGAAAAAAATCCAACTTAATTGTATTTATTACACCCCATATTATTCGCTCGGCTGAAGAGCACAGGACTATTTTGAGCAGTAAATTAAAGGAGAGAATGGAATTTATCCGTCAATTTACCGGCAACAAAGACCCCTACAAGAAATTAACAGAGAAAATGTTAAACAACCAGGAAGACAGCCCGACAGATAATTTTCCCAGGCAGGAATGGGAAGAGACACCAAGCTATGAAGACACAGAACCGGCTTTTGAAGAACAAAACCCGGAAGAGTTACCGGAAAATCAAAATAGGGATGAATCAAATGAACAAGACTATTATAAAGATGAACCCCTGCCACCGACGGAAGAGGAAAGTAACATAAATAATGAATCCTTTACAGAAGAAGATAATACTATAGGAGAAAGTGACATTACAGGAGAAGAGAACAGCATTGTCTCGCCGGATACAACAGAAGAAGAAGAACAGACAGACACAGAATTAAACACCGAGGGGGAGGGAGACAGCACATCCCTTGAAGATATAACAGAACCTGATCCGGAAGAAGAAATGATTGAAAATATGACTCCTGATGAATCCTTACAATAAATTTAAGACTTTATTCTATCCACAACCATTAAAATAAGCGGATTATTAGTTGCATAAAATTAAAAATTTCAGATACAATACATAGTAATATCTTACAAAAGGAGTTTTAAATATGAGAAATAATTTGCTATTTTTAATGCCACTGGTAGTGATATTCAGTTTTTTAAATATATCCTGTGCACATTACTTTCACCGTAAACACAAATACAAAAAAGACAGCCTGGCGGTTATTCACCCTGCCAATAACAGTAAAGTAAAAGGCTGGGTGCATTTTAAGAAATTGGAGAATAAACAAGTATTGGTACGGGCTAAAATCACAGGATTAGAGCCAAATAAAAAATACGGCTTCCACATTCACAAATACGGAGACTGTAGAGAAAACGGGAAAAATGCAGGAGCACACTTAGGAGCCTATAAAGGCAAACCACATGGCGCTCCGGATTCTGAAGAAAAGCATATGGGTGATATGGGTAATTTAAAAACCGGAGAAAAAGGAGTGGCTGTTTATAAACAGGTACTGGACATTTGCATGCGTAAAATAGGTGGTCGCTCAGTCATTATCCATGCCAATGAAGACGACCTTAAATCCCAACCTTCCGGCAATGCAGGCCCCTACATCGGTTGTGGTGTTATCGGCTTTGTAAAAAAGTCAGATCACAAAAAAGAAAAAATAATCAAAGTCAAAAAAGAAGCTAAAAAATCAGCTGAAACTAAAAAAGAAGAACCGAAAAAACAAAC
>JANQSP010000080.1 GCA_028283955.1 Bdellovibrionales bacterium | reverse complement strand
GCAAGGGATTTTAAACCTCTTTTTAAATCAGCTACGGAGATAGCCCCCAGGTGGCCCACCCGTATAATTTTACCTTTTAACTTTCCCTGTCCTCCGCCTAAAGTGATTTTGTACTTTTCTTCAATGTGTTTTTTGAGTTTAACTCCGTCAATGTGCTTGGGCAGAGCAATACTGGTGAGAGAGGGAGAGGGTGGTTCAGCAAATGTTTTTAAGTTTAATATTCGGCAAAATTTTAAACTTATTTTGGAAAGCTGTTCACTGTGTTTAATCATCTTGTTTAGCCCCCCTTTCCCTTTCAAAGGTAAGAGCAGGGAGTGAAGGGCCCGTAGGGAGCTTACATTAGTGCTAAAGGCGGTTTGTCCTTTGGCTTGTGCCTCTTTTTCTTTTTTAAGGTTCAGGTAATACACAGGTAGTCGGGCTTTTTTGTTAAACTGCCAGGCTTTTTCGGAAAGAGCAATAAAAGACATTCCCGCGGGCAGAGAGAACGACTTTTGAGAACCACCTACCATAATGTCGATGTTCCATTTATCCATAGGGATGTCCACGGCTCCCAAGGCGGATATGGCATCCACGATAAATAAAGCCTTTGATTTTTTTTTGATAAGGGAGGCCAATTCTTCAAGAGGGTGGAGGACCCCTGTACTGGTTTCACAGGCCTGTGCCAAAACAGCTTTGATATGGGGGTTCTTATTGAGCAGGGCTTGGATTTTTTTAATTGAAAAAGTTTTTCCCCAGGCCGCTTTTAGTTGAATCACTGTTAAATTATACGCCTTTGCCATCTCCGCCCAGCGTTCTCCGAATTTTCCCGCGGACAAAACCAATACAGTGTCTTTTGGAGAAAGTGTGTTTAAAAGAGCCGCAGACATAGCCCCTGTTCCCGATGCGTTTAATATAAAGACCTCTTGTTTGGTTTGAAACATCTTTTTTAACAGGGATTTTGTTTGTTTTAAAATATTTACAAATTCGGAACTGCGGTGGTGAATCATAGGTTCAGAGAGCTTTTTTAAGAGGGAAGTGGGAGCGGGAACAGGACCAGGGGTGAGGAGGAGAGGTGTTGAATTGTGCTTTTTACTCATTATTTCTATCCTTTTTGTGTGCATTTTTACTGTACAATAAAAATAACAAGAGGGTAAGCGCACTGCGGCTGGTGGTATTATAGTTATTTTTTATTAGCTGTAAAGTATGATAAGGTGAATCGTAAAAACAACTTAATTTTTAAAAATGTCTTTGAATTTGCAGAAATTGGAAAAAAAGCTTTCGGGAAATCAGGTTTCCCCGGTCTATTTTATTATGGGGCCGGAGGTTTTTTTAATTAGAGAAAGTCTCAGGAGAATTAAATCTCATGTTTTGTCTCCGGAGTCTGCTGATTTTAATTATGAGACTTTCCGTGGAGGAGAAGGGGAGGTGGAAAGAATATATGAGGCGGTGGAGACTCTCCCCGTGTTTTCACAAAAGAGGATGGTTGTTTGTGAAGAGGCACACCGTTTAAAAGAAGCGGATTGGAAAATAATCAAGCCTATTTTGGAAAAACCTTCAGACACCTGTGTATTGGTTTTCATCTCTGAGGCACCGGATAAAAGAAAGAAAGTAATAAAGGAACTCCTGTCTTGTTGTGAAGTGGTGTCGGCCCAAACTCCCGGTGATAAAGAATGGTTTACCTGGTTGCAGTGGATGGGAAAAAGAGAAGGTCTTTCTTTTTCCCATTCGGCGGCTATGCTGATTAAGGAGTATGCCTGTTATGATCTGCTCAACCTGGAAACGGAAGTTAAAAAGTTAAAAAACTTTCTGGCGCCCAAAACAAATATATCCGAAGAAGATGTGTTGAAAGTGGTTCCACGTGTTCGTCCGGAAGATGTTTTTGCTTTGTCCAGAGCGATAGGGAAAAGGGATATGTCTGCGGCCCTTTTGTGCCTGGCGCGCTTATTGGAGGATAATCATAATGAAGTTGGAGCCTTAGCCTTAATCAGTCGCCATATTCGTATTTTAGTGAGAATTAAAGAGGGAATAAAAAGAGGCCATACGGAACAAACCCTTTGCAATAAAACGGGAGTTCCCAGGTTTTTTATTCGTGGTTATATCCAGGAAGCGGACTTGTGGACAGAGAAAAAACTTATATCCGCTCTGGAAGTGTTAAAAGAGACGGACAAGGCCTTAAAGTCTTCTCCTGTATCCGCTCATATATGGTTGGAAAATTTTATAATTAAAACCTGTTCTGTATAAAGTATTCTTGCAAGTTTGTTTCGTGAAAAGAGTGCATACAAAATAAAGATTGACTGGTTTTTTTTAGCTTGATACTGAGTTTTTATGAATAGTTTTCTTTTTACCAGTGAATCTGTTTCTGAAGGGCATCCTGATAAAATAGCGGACCAGATAAGTGATACTTTACTGGATGCTTTTTTGAGGGAGGACCCTCATAGTCGTGTTGCCTGTGAGGCTATGCTCACAAGAGGTTTGGTAGTAGTGGGAGGTGAAGTCACCACCAATGGATATGTGGATATTCAAAAGGAAGTAAGGCAGCTCATCCGCAATATTGGATATGATAGCGGGGATAAAGGGTTTGATTATAAATCCTGTTCTGTTTTGACAGCGATAGATTCACAAAGTGCGGATATTGCCCGTGGTATCGGTAAAGGGGACTCTCAGGGGGCCGGTGATCAGGGTCTGGTGTTTGGTTATGCTGTGGATGAAACGGAAGAGTATATCCCTTTGAGTATCTCCCTGTCTCATAAATTGATGAAAACCCTGGCGGAACTCAGGAAAAATGAAGAGAGACATATATGGCCTGACAGTAAAAGTCAGGTGACAGTGGAGTATGAAGGGGATGAAGTGGTGCACATTCCTTCAGTAGTGCTTTCCACTCAACATGCTCCTGATATAAAAAAAGCGGATTTAAAAGAATTTATCGTTGAGGAGCTGATTAAAAAAGTAATACCTCAAAAATATTTGAAAAGAAAACACAAGTTCTACATTAATCCTACAGGGCGTTTTGTCATAGGGGGGCCTTCAGGAGACTGTGGCTTGACCGGAAGAAAAATTATCGTGGATACCTACGGGGGACATGGTGCCCACGGAGGAGGAAGTTTTTCCGGAAAAGACCCTTCCAAGGTGGATCGTTCGGGAGCTTATGCCGCCCGACATATCGCCAAAAATATTGTGGCCGCCGGACTGGCCAAAAAATGTCTGGTACAAGTGGCGTATGTTATTGGAGTGGCCAAGCCGGTGAGTATTTCGATAAATGCCTACGGCACTCTTCGTGTTCCTGAAGATAAGCTTATGGCAGCTGTTAAGAAGCTTTGGGATTTGCGTCCCGCTTCCATTATTGCTGAGTTTGATTTGTTAAGACCTATTTATTCTCAAACAGCGGTGTACGGGCATTTTGGGCGAAAGGAGCCGGACTTTACGTGGGAAAAACTGGATAAGGTGTCGGCTTTGAAATCTGAGTTTTCATAAAATGACTTTTCTGGATTCCCGCCTTCGCGGGAATGACGAACCTTGCGGGAGTGATGGATAAGTATGAAAACAAAACGAAAAATAACCACTACCATTTATCTAACGGAAGAGCAGCAGGCTTCACTTAAAGAATTAAGTCGGCGGTCCAAAGTTCCGGTGGCGGAATATATTCGTCAAGGTGTGGATCTGGTGTTAAGAAGATATTCACGTCAGTTACCTGGTCAACTTTCTTTTACGCTGGATAAAACAGATAAAGAATCAGGTCGCAATAAGAAATGAATCAGGATCTAAAACGAATACGTAACTTTTCTATCATTGCCCATATTGACCATGGAAAATCCACTTTGGCGGATTGTTTTCTGGACATCACCAAGGCTGTTAATGAAAGACAGAAAAAAGAACAGTTTTTGGATCGGATGGATCTGGAGAGGGAAAGAGGTATCACTATTAAAGCGCAAACCGTGCGATTGTCTTATCAGGCCAAAGACGGTTTGTTGTACCAGTTAAATCTCATAGATACTCCCGGTCATGTGGATTTTTCTTATGAGGTGTCCCGTTCCCTGTCGGCCTGCGAAGGAGTATTGTTGGTGGTGGATGCGGCTCAAGGAGTGGAGGCGCAAACAATGGCTCATGCCTCTTTGGCTGTAGCCAAGGGCCTGGTGATTATTCCTGTTTTAAATAAGATAGATCTGCCCGCCGCTCAGGTGGATGAAGTGTCTCATCAGCTGGAAGAATTAGTGGGAATAAAAAAAGAGGAAGTGATTCCGGTGAGTGCGAAGGAGAAAAGAGGTATTCAGGATATTTTGGAAAGAGTGGTCCAGGATATTCCTCCCCCTAAAGTGCCTGAACAGGATCATCCGTCACAGAGTCAAGCCCCTTCCCCCTCTCCCGCTTTGAGGGCTTTGGTGTTTGATTCCTGGTTTGACAGTTATCAGGGTGTGGTGATTTTGTGTCGTGTTTTTGAAGGACAAATTAAAGTGGGGGATCAGGTGTGTTTTATGCAGGGAGGGAAGAACAGCACAGTATTGAAACTGGGAATTTTTAACCCCTTTCCTTTTAATTTAAAAGAACTCGGAACCGGTGAAGTGGGATTTGTCATTACCGGTATTAAAGGGATAAAAGATGTAATTGTGGGGGATACCTTGACTCATGCTGAAACTCCCGCTTCCGCACCTTTGGATGGATTTAAAAAACTTAAACCTATGGTGTTTTCCAGCCTGTTTCCATCTGATTCCGGTGATTTTGTTCAATTAAAAACAGCTTTGGAAAAGTTGGTTCTCAATGATTCCTCTCTTATTTTTGAAACAGAAAACTCTCCGGCTTTGGGTTTTGGTTTTCGCTGTGGCTTTTTAGGGCTGTTGCATTTGGAAATTATTCAGGAAAGACTGGAAAGGGAATTTAATCTGCAGTTGATTGTTACGGCTCCTTCTGTTGTCTATAATGTGTTTACAAAGGATGGAGAAGTACAGAAACTGGATAATCCCTCCACTTTGCCTGACCCTTCAAAAATTGAATATATTGAAGAACCTTTTGTAAAAGTGTCTATTCACACTCCCAGTGAGTATGTGGGGGGAGTTTTAAAACTTTGTGAAGACAAAAGAGGGGAGCAAATTCGCATGGAATACAGTGCGGGGAACAGGGTTATTATAGAGTACCGTCTTCCCCTCAGTGAGATTGTGATGGATTTTCATGACCGTTTAAAGTCAGTTTCGCGGGGTTACGCTTCTATGGAATATGAGTGGATGGGTTTTGCCTCTTCCCAGTTGGTGAAGCTGGATGTTTTATTAAACGGGGAAAAGGTGGATGCCTTGTCTGTTATTCTTCATCGTTCAAAAGCGCAGAAAAAAGGCCGTGCTCTGGTACAGAAATTGAAGGAGCTTATTCATCGGCAGCAGTATCAGGTGGCTATTCAGGCTGCTATAGGATCTAAAATTGTTGCGAGGGAAACACTGGGTGCTTTAAGAAAGGATGTGACAGCCAAATGCTATGGAGGGGATATCACAAGAAAGAGAAAGCTGTTGGAGAAACAGAAAAAAGGAAAAAAGAGGATGAAGGCCATTGGTAAGGTGGATGTTCCTCAATCCGCTTTTATGGCCATTTTGAAAACAGATGATTAAAAAAACCACTTACTTGTTAAATAGTATTTTTATTGTTGCTTCAATACTGTTACTGGCTCTTGTTTTGAGGTGGAGCGTCTTGGAAGTATATGTAATCCATTTTCAGGGTATGATGCCCACTCTTTTCTCTCATGATCATGTTATGGTGAATAAACTGGCTTATGGGTTGCGGGCGCCTTTTTCCTCGCGTTACATCTCGCAATGGTCCGAACCAAAAAGAGGGGATGTTGTTGTATTCCGTTCTCCTTTTGCCCCTCATTCTTTATCTATTCGCAGAGTGGTGGGTTTACCGGGGGATCGAATATTTTTTGAAAATGATAATTTATATATAAATGAGCAAAAAATTGTAAAACAAATACCCTCCGAAAGAAAAAAGGATATTTCATGGGTGCGGGATGAGGACTTTTCAGACGGGGGAGCTACGGAAGATAAAAGTCATTATGTTCATTGGGAGGAGACGGTTTCCGGTTCCACTTATAGTATTTTATCTAAGAAGAGAAAAACGGGTTATTTGATTTTTGGTCCTTATCGCGTTCCTCCCCGTCATTATTTCGTGGTGGGGGATCATCGGGATCGCTCTCAGGATAGTCGCACCTGGCCAACGCGTATCGCAAAAGCGAAAGGGGTGGTGACTTTTTCCCGCTCGGGTCCGGGATCGTCTTTATTTATTCCCAAAGGAACTTTGGTTCGAACAGGTAATGCAAAATGGCCGGAGTATTTTGAGACAAAAAAGAATGTAAATCTGGAGGGGCTTTTTGTGGATGTGGAAGTGGAAGCCAGGAAAGCCGGTTTGGCAGGGAATATATCGCCCGGTCAAATCAATGCTATTGAAGGGCGCCTGTCTGCAGCACTCAGTGTGAGCAATGCACAGGAATTCATTGGAGGCAAAGATGAAAATATGGTATTTGAAATGGATATTCTGGGAAGAGTGAACAGGGTTTGGTTTAGTTGTGAAAAAACCATGGAACTTGTTTCTTTTCTTTGTAATCCAAGATATATGCGATGGGGCAGAACATTTTTCCGTGTCCATCATTGGGGCATGGAAGAAGGAAGGGGTATGAAGTGAATTTAAAAAAAAGGCTTTCCGGTACATTTGATTTCTCACTTCTTTTTATTATTCTTGCCATTCTCTTTTTCCGTTGGGCTTTGTTTGAGCCTTATGTCATTCCTTCAGGGAGTATGCTTCCTTCTCTTTTGATACACGATCATATCATTGTGAAAAAATTTCATTATGGAACGCATATGCCTTTTTCCAAAAAGTGGATTATGAAACGAAAAGCACCTCAAAGAGGTGATGTTGTTGTTTTTCGGCCGGTTAAAGAAAAAAAAGGTATGAGATTTTGGGTCAAAAGAATTGTGGGTCTGCCTGGAGATAAAATTTATATTGATGATGAAAAACGATTGTGGGTTAACGGACAACAGATACAACAAACTTTACTGGAAGGACAGGGGGATAAAGAAAAATTTTATCATTTGAGAGAAGAGGAGTTAGGGGCGCCCTTTGATGATTATCGTTTTTACTCGGAAACCAGTGAGAAAGGGTACACCTATCGAATTATTTTGGAAGGGGAAGGGTTTTCTCTATCTGAACAGAATAGTTTTGAAGTGCCGGACGATTATGTTTTTGTTATGGGGGATAACAGGGATAACTCTCATGATTCCCGTTTTTGGGGCGCTTTGCCCATTAGCCATATTATGGGTAAAGCTGTTGTTATTTGGTTGAGTTGCGATGAAACATTTTTTAATTTGCCTCTTTTATGCCATCCGGGTAAAATAAGATGGTCGCGTTTATTAAAAAAAATATTGTAATGTGGTCTGCTGCGTGGAAAAGTAATTACGCCAAATAGAAAAAAGCAGGTATGTAATTTATGAAAAAATCCTCTGTCTTCTCTTTTTTGGGTATTGATGACTTAAGCTCGGATAATATTGATTTTATTTTAAAAACCTCCGCCCTTTTTAAAAAAGAGTTTTATGAAAAAGGGAGTATTATCCATTGTATAAACCCTGAGCAGACAAAAGGTTTGGTGGTACAGCTGCTTTTTGCTGAACCCAGTACGAGGACCCGTGCCAGTTTTGAAGTGGCTTGTGGAAGGCTGGGTATTGCGATTACTTCTTTATGGAATTTGCATTTTTCCAGTATGGCCAAAGGGGAAACATTGGAAGACACCTTCCAGTGTCTTATTGCTTTAAGGCCGGATATGATTGTGCTTCGTTGTGGAGGTTTTAAATCAGCCGAATCATTTTTGCGCTCCAGTCCAGTCCCTGTTGTCAATGCCGGTTTGGGTACCATGGAACATCCCACTCAGGCCCTTGTGGATGCTTTTACTATTCAGGAGAAAAGAGGAAAAATCGAAGGCGAGAAAGTTTTAATAGTGGGGGATGTTTTGCATTCCCGTGTCGCAAATTCCAATTTAAAACTGTTAACCCGTTTGGGAGCCAAACTGGGGATGTGTACTCCGGAGGCTTTGAGCCCTGCGGATAAACAGGCCTGGAAAGATGTGGAACGTTTTGATTCTCTGGAAACAGGTATCAAGTGGGCGGATGTCATCATGTGTTTAAGAGTACAAAGAGAAAGACATTCTTTGCGTAATATTGGTTTTTCCATGGCTGAATATAGAGACAACTATCGAATTGCTCAAGAGGAAATGGACCTTTTTAGAAAAGATGGTGTGCTTTTGCATCCCGGTCCCGCCATGCGAGGTGTGGAGATTTCAAACCAGGCTGTAGACGATCCTCGTTGTCATATTATTACTCAGGTGGAAAACGGTTCCTATATTCGTTCAGCCATCGTCTCTTTGATGTTGAACCTGGAGATAAAATCACCATGAGTCAGCCGGAGGCCGGCTTCCTGGTTCTTGAAACAGGTAAAGTTTTTAGTGGTTGGTTTTTAGGCGGTGTGGAACGCGCCGGTGAAGTGGTTTTTAATACCTCTCATAGCGGCTATGAAGAGATGGCCACAGATCCTTCTTA
>JANQSP010000079.1 GCA_028283955.1 Bdellovibrionales bacterium | reverse complement strand
TCTTATTCTGATTTCAAATTGCACAAAACAGTGAAATTGTTCTAAAAACCAAGGATCAATTTGTGTCCACTCGTAAATCTGCTGAACACTCTTCCCCTCTCTAAAAGCTTGAAACAGAGCATACATTCTTTGACTGTTAGGATAAGCTAATTGTTTCTCGGAAAAATTCATTTGAGCAAGAAGATGTTGATTTTTTTCTAAAGATACAAGAGCTTTTATAAAAGATTCTAAAAAAGTACGGCCGATTCCCATGACTTCCCCAACACTTTTCATTTGGGTATTCAGCACATCTTTTGAACCTTCAAACTTTTCGAAGTCAAACCGGGGGATCTTTACCACCACATAATCTAAAGCCGGTTCATAACAAGAGGGAGTACTACCGGTAATGTCATTTTGTATTTCATCCATCGTCAAACCTACAGCCACTAAGGAAGCAATTTTAGCAATGGGAAACCCGGTAGCTTTACTGGCTAAAGCGGAAGAACGACTGACCCGGGGATTCATTTCTATCACTAATCTTTCACGGGTTTTAGGATGAACGGCAAATTGAATATTAGCCCCTCCTGTTTCCACTCCTACTGCAGAAATAATTTTTTGTGCCTCATTCCTCATCTCCTGATACTCCCTATCAGAAAGAGTTTGTTGAGGAGATACAGAGCAGCTATCTCCCGTATGCACACCACAAGGATCTATATTTTCAACAGAACAAACCACAACAAAAGTTCCCACCTTATCCCTCATTACCTCCAACTCAAATTCTTTCCACCCCAAAAGGCTTTTTTCCACTAAAACTTCAGAGGTAGGACTTTCTTTTAAAGCGGTTATCAGTTTTCTTTCATATTCTTCCAGGGAATTAGCCACACCGCTACCTGCTCCACCTAAAGTATAATTAGGCCGCAATACAAGAGGAAAAGGAATCTCTTCCGCTACTTTCATTCCCTGTTTAAAATTTTTGACTAAAACACTTTCCGGATACAAGGCTCCTACATCCTTTAAAAGTTGTCTAAATTCCTCTCTGTTTTCCGCTTTACGTATCACTTCCGGACTAGCGCCCAACAACTTAATGCCTAGATTTTTTAACACCTTTTTTTTATCTAACTCCAGAGCTAAATTTAGAGCTGTCTGACCTCCTAAAGTAGGTATAACCGCAGAAGGTTTTTCCTGCTTTAAAATCCGCTCCACAAACTCAAGTTTTAACGGCTCAATATAGACACGAGTGGCCACTTCCGGATCTGTCATAATAGTTGCCGGATTGGAATTAATAAGTATAACCTCAAGCCCTTTTTGCATTAAGGCCTTACAAGCTTGAGTGCCGGAATAATCAAACTCACAAGCTTGCCCGATTACAATAGGACCACTCCCTAAAATCACTACTTTTTTTAAATCTTTGCTGACAGGCATTGTGCTTTACTTTTTTTTGGTCTTGCTAATATTTTTGGTTCTTGTGTTCTTTGCAATTTTTGTTTTTACCGCTGACTTTCCAAGAGCGGAAACTTTTCCTGACTTTCCCAACTGTTTTATAAAAAAGTCAAACAGATCCACAGCTTCATGTGGACCAGGATGGCTTTCCGGATGAAATTGAATTCCTAAACATTTATCCTTTTCTGAAAAAAAACCTTCCACTGTTCCATCGTTTAAATTAGTGTGAGTAATCTCAACATGATCAGGCAGACTTTCTTTTTCTACAGCATAACCATGATTTTGACTAGTGACATATATTTTTTTCAAAAGTTTATCACGAACAGGATGATTACTACCTCGATGCCCGAATTTCAAGCGGTATGTTCTAGCTCCCAAAGCTAAAGACAAAATCTGATGCCCCATACAAATTCCAAAAATAAACAATTGTCCCAGAAGATTTTGCACTGTTCCTACCGCTTGCTTTACTCTCGCCGGATCTCCAGGTCCATTAGATAGAAGCAAGCCGGAAGGCTTCCAATTTAGAATTTCTTCGGCGGAAACACGCGGAGGAACAATATAAACAGCACTGCATCTTTTTATAAGTTCACGAATAATATTTTGCTTACACCCAAAATCCATCACAGCTACCCGTGGACCTTTAGCTTTATCTCCTTTGATCTCTCTAGGCTTTTTTTCCGCCACCATAAAAGACCAATCTTTTTCCATTCTTTGTCCGGCCACAATAAAATGAGAAGCTCTTCTCTGTGCCTTCTGCCAATGATTTTCTCTTACAACAGCCCCCCATAAGGTTCCTTTTTTCCTTAAACATAAGGTCAAAGCACGAGTATCCACTTCTGATAAAACAGGAACACCATAAGAGATCAATTTATCCTTCCAATAGGCATCTCTTTGAGAGTTTTGTATTTCCATACAAACAAAAGCTTGAATATGAACACGGGAAGACTCCCAAAAAATATCATCCTCCCCATAATTACCTTGCATGGGAGCTGTCATAACTAAAATTTGATTAAAATAGGAAGGATCTGTGGCCATTTCCTCATAACCACTATGAGAAGTATTAAATACAACCTCTCCGGCACATTCCTTACCACCCAGAAATTTTCCTCTAAAAACTTCACCTGTTTCCAAAACCAGAAAGCCAGTTTCCAGCTGTGGAGATGGTTCAGCCGGACTCATTGTGATTTTATCTCCAGATTTAGCATCAAGGTAATAATGGCGGAGCGAACATGAGAACCATTTTCCACCTGATTGACAATATGACAACGAGGATCATTTAGAGCCTGATTAGCAATTTCCACACCTCTCACAGCAGGCCCGGGGTGTAATAATACCCCATCTGAACGAAAAATTTCCATCTCCTCCTGACCAATTCGATACTTATCCCTATATTCAGCCATAGAAAAACCAATGTTACGAAGAGAATGTCTTTCCCTTTGCACTCTTAAACACATTATAACATCCGCCCACTTAATTCCTGTTTCCAAAGACTCAAAACGAACAACATCCTTCCATGCCTGCTTATCAACAGGGCTTAATTCCTCAGGGGTACACATTCCTAACTTAGCACCCAATCGTGTTAATAATTTTAAATTGGAATTAGCTACACGTGAGTGCAAAACATCACCCACAATCAAAACTTTCTCCCCTTCCACTTTTCCCCTCTTTTCCTGAATAGTAAAAGCATCCACCAAAGCTTGAGTGGGATGTTCTTTTGCACCCAATCCGGCATTGATAACAGGGACAGGACTGGAACGCAGAAAAGATTCAGCTCCTTTAAACTCTCCACAACGAAGCACAATTATATTCGGCTTTAAGGCAATCAGACATTGCAGAGTATCCTCCAAAGTTTCTCCTTTAGCCATACTGGAAAAATGGAGATTCCATAAAGAGGTCGCGGCAATACCTAATTTTCCACAAGCCACTTCAA
>JANQSP010000078.1 GCA_028283955.1 Bdellovibrionales bacterium | reverse complement strand
GTTTATTTGATTTTTTTATAAAACAGCTTAAGAGTAAAAAGGGTGTATCATCTGTTTCAAAAAAGAAGAAAAAGGTGAAAAGTAAAAAATAAAAAATGCCTATTAGAAAAAATTTAAAAAAAGTGGTTATTTTGGGAAGTGGGCCGATTGTCATCGGTCAGGCTTGTGAGTTTGATTATTCAGGTACACAGGCTTGTAAGGCTTTGATGGCGCAGGGCTTGGAAGTGATACTGATTAATTCCAATCCGGCAACCATTATGACAGATCCGGAAATCGCCACGCGAGTTTATATTGAACCTTTAAAATCGGATTTTGTAGAACCCATTTTAAAAAAGGAAAAGCCTTCTGCGATTATTCCTACTTTAGGAGGTCAAACCGCTCTCAATCTGGCTTTGGAACTGGATAAGAAAAAAGTGCTGAAAAATCTGGGAATTCAGTTATTGGGCGCCTCACCGGAAGTGATTCGCCGAGCGGAAAATAGAGAAGAGTTCAGACAGTTGTTGGAAGATGTGGGGGCTCGTTATCCGGAAAGCGTTTTGGTAAAATCGTTTAAGCAGGGAATGAAAGTGGCGGAGGAAATCCCTTTTCCTCTTGTATTACGTCCCAACTACACCTTGGGAGGTACGGGAAGTGGTGTGGCGAATTCGTTGGAGGAATATGAAAACAAGCTTATTACCGCTTTGAAAGAGAGTCCCACTTCGGAAGTGTTGGTGGAAAAAAGTCTGTTGGGTTGGAAAGAGTTTGAGTTGGAGGTGATGAGGGATAAGGCGGGTACTTTTGTTGTGGTGTGCTCAGTGGAAAATATAGATCCTTGTGGTGTACACACGGGAGACAGCTGTTCCGTGTCGCCTCAGCAGACTCTTTCGGATAAAGAGTACCAGCAAATGCGGGATGAGGGGAAAAAAATTATTTCCGCAGTGGGAGTGGAAACAGGAGGAGCCAATATACAATTTGCTGTTCATCCTGAAACCCGTGAAAGGCTGGTTATAGAAATGAATCCTAGGGTGAGTCGTTCTTCCGCTTTGGCCAGTAAGGCAACCGGTTTCCCTATTGCCAAAATTGCTTCTTTGGTGGCCGTGGGCCTCACTATGGATGAAATTAAAAATGATATTACAGGCACCACTCCTTCTTGTTATGAACCGGCTTTGGATTATGTAGTTGTTAAAATACCCCGATTTGATTTTGAAAAATTTGAAGGCTCCAAAGATATTTTAAACACCCAGATGAAAAGTGTGGGAGAGGTTATGGGTATTGGCCGTACCTTTCTGGAATCTTTTATGAAAGCTCTTGTGTCTTTGGAAAAAAATAAAAGTCTTTTAAAAAATATGAGTTTTTCAGAAAAAAAACTGGCGTACCCGAACAGTCAAAGAATGTATGCTTTACTTCAGGCTTTAAGGGAGGGGAAAACGGTTCAGCAGATTTATGAATGGACGCGCATTGATCCCTGGTTTCTGGATCAGTTTCATCGGTTTGTTGAGTTTGAAAGAAAGATGAAAACCGAAGCAAAAAAATTAACTTCGGAAATATTGTTTTTAGCCAAGCGAATGGGCTTTCCTGATTTTTTATTGGCGCACTGCTTTGATAAGAAAGAAAAAGATATACGAAAGCTTCGATGGAAAAATCATATTATTCCCTCTTATTATCAGGTGGATACCTGTGCCGGGGAATTTGCATCAGAGACTCCTTATTATTATTCCACTTATTGGGGTGCAGGGGAGGTAAGAAAGAAGGCTAAAAAGGCGAAGGATAAGGTGGTCATTTTAGGAAGTGGCCCCAACCGTATAGGGCAGGGAATTGAATTTGATTACTCTTGTGTTCGCAGTGTCAGAAAACTGAAAGAGCTGGGATACAAGACGGTAATGATTAACTCCAATCCGGAAACGGTTTCCACTGATTATGATATTTCCTATCAGTTGTTCTTTGAACCTCTGACGGCTGAGCATGCAATAGAGGTTTTGAAGTTTGTTCAGCCAAAAGGTTTTTTCGCTCAAATGGGAGGGCAAACCCCCATCAGCCTGGCACCCTATTTAATAGATGAGGGGTTTTCTCTTATTGGTTCCTCTATTAAAAGTATTGATCTTGCGGAAGACAGAGTTCGTTTTGCCTCTCTTTGTTCCGATCTGGGTTTTAAAGTACCCAAAGCCGGTACGGTTACGAAGGTGGAGGATGCCTATAAAGCGGTAAAGACTATTGGGTATCCTGTTATTTGTCGTCCCAGTTATGTATTAGGTGGGAGACGAATGGAGATAATTGAGAACAGAGAGGAGTTGAAAAAATATTTTCATCGCTATCAGCTTTTTATATCTACTGACAGACCCTGCCTGATGGATGAGTTTTTGGAAAATTATCTGGAAGTGGATGTGGATTTGGTATGTGGCCCGGATTGGATAGTGGTTGGGGGAATTCTTGAACATATTGAAGGTGCGGGAGTACACAGTGGTGACAGTATGGCGGTGGTCCCTCCGCAAAGGTTAAAAGAGGAAGTATGTGAAAAGATAGAAAAGCTTTCCTCTTCTTTAGCCAGTCACTTAAAGATTTTAGGTTTTTTAAATCTGCAATTAGCGGTTAAAGATGATAATATTTATATTTTGGAGGCCAATCCCAGAAGTTCCAGAAGCGTTCCCTTCCTGTCCAAAGCAACCAATACCCCTCTTGTGGATTTAGCTGTTTTAGCCATGTTGGGATGGCCGGCTGAGAAAGTGCACCCCGAACAATATGACTGGAAGAGTCAAAAAATAGTCTCTGTAAAAGGGGTGGTTTTTCCCTTTAAAAAATTTGAAGATGTGGATTCCATTTTAGGTCCGGAAATGAAATCCATTGGTGAAGTAATGGGACGAGGCCCCAGTTATTCAGAGGCTATTTTGAAAGCTCTTTATTCCTCTCACCTTCATTTACCGAAAAGCGGGGAGGTTTTTCTTTCGTTGAGAGATAAAGACAAGGAGGAACTTTTGCCCATAGCAAAGCAGTTATTGGAGATGGGATATACTTTGTCGGCAACAGGTGGAACAGCTGACTTTCTCAATTCTCATGCAGTGAATTGCCTGAGAGTAAAAAAAGTTCGTGAAGGACGCCCTCACTGTGTGGATCGTATTCGTTCCGGTCAGGTGGCTTTTGTTATTAACACTACTTCCGGAAGACGCTCTATAGAAATCAGCTTTAGTATTCGCCGAAGTTGTTTGGATTATGGTGTTCCCTGTATTACGGAAAGTGAAGCGGCCAAAGCAGTGGTTTTTGCTTTACATAAAACCAGAAAGAAGAGTTTTTCGATCGAGCCTCTGCCTTCAAATGCGAACACTTCCTCTCAGCCTGTTGCCCGTCAATATACATAAAATTTGGCTTGAGCCGTGTTATCTTCCTTCTGTCTGTCGCTAAAAAAAACTTCACAGGATGGTAAATGTGACTTAGAATTACTTTTGCCATGTCCGTATTAGAAGTTAAAAATTTAAAAAAAAGATTTAAGGAAAGCCTTTTCTCATCTGAAAAAAAGGTTTTGCATCAAATTGACTTTTCTGTTTCCGAAACGACAGCCACCGGTTTTTTAGGGGCTAATGGTTCGGGAAAAACAACGACCTTAAAATGTGTATTGGGGTTGATTCCCATTAATTCCGGAGAAATTTCTTTTTTTACAGGCAAACCTTTATCCAGACCGGTATTAAAAAAAATCGGTTTTTTGCCGGAACAGCCTTATTTTTATGATTACCTCACCGGTGAGGAGTTGTTGCTTTTTTATGGGCGGTTATCCGCTTCCCTGACATTTACTGATTTGAAATCCAGAGCCAGGGATCTTTTAAAAAAATTAGGTATATATGAGGCTAAAGATCGAAAGATAAGAACCTATTCCAAAGGGATGTTGCAGAAAGTGGGAATGGCGCAGGCGTTGATTCATGATCCGGAACTTGTAATATTGGATGAGCCTATGGCCGGTCTGGATCCGGACAGTCGTGTGTATGTCGGGGAGTTGATACAGAGTCTGGTTAAGCAGGGTAAAACGATTTTTTTCAGTTCTCATCTTCTTTATGATGTGGAAAGACTATGTAGCAATTTGGTTGTTTTAAAAGAGGGTAGAGTGGCCTATGCGGGATCTGTTCAGGGACTACTGGATCGCATTAAAGGTCGGCGGCAAATTATTTATGCAGAGAAAGATCAAAAGCACACTGTTTTTGCGGACAGTCTTGAAGAATGTCAACGGGAGATTGATCGTTTAAGGAAGCAATCCTGTGTTATTTTGGATGTGCAATTGGATAAGAAGAGTTTGGAGCAGGCTTTTGTAAAAATAACTGAATCACATGATTTGACAGGAAAAACCGGCAACTAAAAATGAAGAATATTTTTCTTATTGCATTAAATACGGTAAAGGAAATCAAGCGGCATAAAATCCTGTATGCTTTGGGGGCGGTGGTTATATTTATTATGCTAGCGGGGTTGGTCCTGGGGCCTTTGAGTTTAAGTGAGCAAACACGTTTAAGTATTAACTTTGCTTTTACATCCTGTCATATAGGTCTTATTCTTATTTCTATTTATTTTGCCAGTACCCTCATTTCCCATGAGATTGAAAAGAAAACAGCCATTACACTTTTTGTGAAACCCATTTCCCGATTGCAATTTATTGTTGGGAAATTTTTTGGATTAAGCTTTATTTTATTGATGGCTTTGTGTTTTTTAACTGTATTCGTGTTAGTGGTGCATTTTATTTATAAGCACTCAATAGGTCCTATTTTATTCATGGCTATGTGGGGGATTTTTTTAGAGGCCTTAATTCTTTTGACGGTGGCTTTTTTCTTTAGCAGTTTTACCTCCTCGTTTTTGGTTTTGGTGTACTCCGGTCTTATTTTTATTATTGGGCATTCAGCCAGTGGGATTATCTTTTTTGTCAATAAAATGGAGGGTGATTACTTTTTTAAAGTGATTGTTTCTATAGCGACTTATCTTCTGCCTAATTTTGAAAAAGTGAACTGGCGTGCGCATGCATTGTACCACAATTCCCTGGTAGAGGGAGAGCTGCTTTTTTCCTCCCTGTATTCTTTTTCCTGGATCATTTGTTTATTGGTTATTACCAGTATTTTATTTGAAAGGAAACAGATTGCCTGATTGGTTTTTATCTTTCTTGAACTGGAATTTTTTTTTATTTTTTGTTTTAGGTCTTGTATGTGGTCGTGTGGGGGCTTTTTTAGTAGAGGTTTTCTCTGATGTCGAAAAAGCGGGAAAGAATGTTTTTTCTTTTTTCCTGGAATGTCAAAATAGATGGGGGTGGGTACCCTGTTCCTGGGTTTTTAAAGTGGTCAGAAGGCGGAAGACACCTGTTCGTCCTTTTGTTATTGAACTGCTCATGGCTGTTTTATTTGTTTTGTTATTCTATTTTGTGGGATGGAAGTATGTGCTCCTGGAATATCTTATTTTTGCTTTTTCCCTATTGGTGGTCAGTGCTATAGATCTGGAAAAAATGATTTTACCGGACTCTTTCACCTTATCCGGGATTTTGATTGGCCTGGGAGGTGCTCTACTCAATCCGGAAACCGGTCGTGAATTTTGGCCGGCTTTAGCGGGAGTGTTAATGGGAGGAGGGTTTTTATGGTTTATAGCTCTTTTTTATTATGCTCTCCGTAAAGAGGAAGGCTTGGGGGGAGGTGATATTAAACTGCTGGCCTGGATAGGTGCCGTGTTAACATGGAGAGCTGTCCCCTTTGTTATTTTACTGTCCTGCTTTGTTGGTTTGTTTACAGGTGTTTTGCTGATGTTTCGTTCTAAGAACTATTTACAACAAAGTATACCTTTTGGTCCTTATTTGGCTTTTTCAGCATTGCTCTATATTTTTTGTGGGGAAGAATTGACTCAACTTTATCTGTCGCTATTTTATATGCATGAAGTATAGACACATCCCGACAAATATTTCTATCTGCATCAAATGTAAGTGTGTACCGGTAAAAATATGCTTAGTGTCGATTGACTTTTTTTAAGACTTTAGTTTTAATTTTACTATATTTCAGGGAAGGGAAATATTATGAAATGGATATTTCAGCCAAAAAGGATGGTTACATTGGATATGGGAAGCCATACAATAAAGTTGGCTGACTTTTTAGTTAAGAAGGGCACACCTTTTTTACAAAACTTCGCCACTCTGCCTGTTCCCGATAATTGCATAGAGCAAGGTGATCTGATTAATCCGGAACCACTTACAGATATTTTACCTGATTTTATTTCTCAGAATATAGAAGGGCCGGCTCCTGAGCTATACGTTTCCATTAGCGGGAGATCTGTCATTGTTAAGAAGATAGAGATTCTTCGGACGGAAAAAGCATTAATGGATGATCTGGTACAGGAAGAAGTCAGTCAGAATCTGCCGTTTAATTTGGATGAGATTAACTACGATTATGTACAGATGAAAGCCCCCCCGCCATCCAGTGAAGGTAAAATGAGTATTTTATTGGTGGTCGCAAAGAATGATGTTGTCGATAAAGTGAATCAGTTAATTGAGAGTGTAGGGTATAAATGTAAACTTATTGATATGGGGTCTTTTGCCTTAACTGAATCTGTGGATTTTATAGATTCTGATTCTGTAAAGGAGAGTGACAATATTTTAATATTGGATATTGGTAAATCAGGTACGGTATTTACCGTGTTACACAAGGGAAAGTTGATTTTTTCCCGTTATATGATGATCGGTAGTGATTTTTATACTGTTAACTTAATAAAGGAAATGGGGATAGAGTATGACGAGGCGGAGTCCCTGAAAATCAGCTGGTGTTCCAAGGATGAAGCCCCACCCGAGGTCAGTCGGGTTATGGAAGAGAGTGATCGTCACTTTTGTGATGAAATTTTTGTTGGGGGGGAGTATTTTAAAAATCAGTTTCCTGAAGAGAAAATTTCACAGGTGTACGTAACCGGTGGAGGTGGTAATATAACCAATCTGGTGAAAGCTATAGAAAACAAATTTAGTATGCCCACTCGTTTGTTGGATCCTTTTGAGGTATTAAAAACAAGTAACTTTCTTGAAGATTCCTTACAGCATATTAAAAGTTTTACTGCTTCTTCTTTAGGTGTGTGTTTAAGAGGGATGGGTAAATGAAACTGGATCTTAGAAAAACCAGGGCTTCAACGGTTGTTGACAGCGTTGATGAGGACTTTTTTCTTTATGATGATGAGAAAAAGTCTTCTATGTCGGTTGATCCGAAAAAATTTATTGGATTCATTATCAGAATAGCTGTGTGTGCACTGGGTACAATCATTCTGATGCACGTAGAGAAAACCAACTTGAACAAACTAAATGCGGCAAAAGCGATAGTGAATGGTGAATTAGATACATTAAAGGGAAAACAAAAGAATTTGAAAAAACAAATTGAGGGTTTTGAATACATATCCAAAAAATCAAAAGAGTTTAATGAAAAACTGGATGTTATGCAGAAAATTGTTAATAGACGGCCCTTGGCTGTTACAGGTCTGGAT
>JANQSP010000065.1 GCA_028283955.1 Bdellovibrionales bacterium | reverse complement strand
ATTTAAGAAAAAAAACCAACCTTCACCTACGTTAGGATAACGAATAAAAAATGATAAAAAACCTTCTTCATCAAAAAATTGTTAAACATTATGATACAGTACAAAGCTGGTTTGATAAAAAAAGCCAAAACCTTTCTTTTCCATTTTACTCCAGTTTTGATTTACGGGATTCTTCCAAAAAAATCAGTCCCGTGGACGCCAATCTGTTCCCTGCCGGGTTCAACAATATTTGTGAAGTGGACCGGGAAAGGGCGGTTCAACTGTGCAAAAGTTATTTAAAAAAATATTTCCCGACTGTTCAAAATATTATTTTATTAACAGAAGAACACACTAACAACCCTTTTTACTGGGATAATATATACTCATTAAGATTATTATTGGAAAAAAGCGGTATTCCCTCTGTGTTTGTGTGCGTCCCGGGTAAAAATATACAAAAAGATATTACACTCACCAGTGCCAATGGACATTCTATCGAAGTTTTTATACTGGAAAATAAAATGCAAAAAGGGGATCTGATCATCAGTAATAATGATTTTTCCGTAGATTATCAGCTGAACCCACCTATACCTGTATCTCCTCCCATCAAAGCCGGTTGGAATACCCGCCGTAAACATTCATTTTTTAAGGAATACAATCTTTTAGCTACAGAGTTTGCGAATTTAATACAGATAGAACCTGAGTTACTAACTATAAAAACGAAACGATTTACTGAATTTAAATTGGATGATCCAAATTGTTTAAAAAAACTACAAGAAGAGGTGGATACCTTCTTATCTGAACTGGAACCAATATATAAAAAAGAGAATCAAACACCTTTCGTATTTTTAAAAAACAATGCCGGCACTTATGGATTAGGTATGACAACCATTACTGCCGCCACAGAGATTGAACAGTGGAACTATAAGATAAAAAAGAAAATGAAAGCAACAAAAGGAGGGGGGGAAATCACTGAGCTTATTATCCAGGAGGGTATTGCTTCAGATTTGAAGCGTGAAGGTTCTGTAGCAGAGCCTGCGATTTATCTTATTGGTTCAAACCTCACAGGTGGTTTTTTACGCACACACAAGGAAAAGGGAATGAGAGACAACCTTAACAGCCCGGGGGCTGTTTACCGCACCCTTTGCATTTCTGATTTGGAAATTGAAGTGAAGGGGAAACCTATGGAGAATGTCTATGGTTGGATTGCCCGCCTGGGAGGGCTAGCCCTATCCTACGAACTTCAGTCTATTAACTCACAATAATGTTTTTATGATCTTTTCTCAAAAAAATTAATTTAAACTTAAAGTGAGAAAATCCTCTTCTTTTTTGGAACGAAAAGAAACAGTAAAATCTTCATCTTTATCATTGATAAAACGAACCTGATCCAGAGTCCATTTTCTAGGCCACCGAATGGATACATGACTAAAGAGTAAAACCCCCTCTTCACTCTTAAACAACTCCTGATTAACAGAAGAATTGAGAATCCTTTTTTTAGGTATATAAAAAGGGCCTATCTGAAGAGGTTGATTAAGGTTAAAATGACAATCCGCCTGTAGTGTCATTTTAGGAACATGACCATGAACAGAGATTCCCGATGCTATAAAAGTCATATCCACTTTTTTATACTCCTGACAAGCTAATACAGATCCACCCTTTTTTGATTTAACCAAAAAATGACCCAGATAAAATTGAATTTTGTCACCTTGATTTCCCACTTGGGAAGAGTTTAACAGAGCCTTTTGACTTTCCTGAGTCAGCTGCCCGCCTTCTAAAACAAGCGAGGAAAGATCCATCTGTTTTTCCACACTTGCAATATTTCTAAAATTATTGGAATGAGAATATGTATTGTCCAAATAAACAAAAACCTCCCCATCCCAGGAGTGTTTTGAAAAAAAGTAGCCAGCTAAGAAAAGTAAAAGTAAGAGCGGCAAACCAATATAAAGTTTCCAGGTTTGAAAGATTTTTATTTTTCTTATCCTCCGAAATATAAGCATAGATACTTATTATCGGACATACTGTCTGGCAAGTTCAACAAAAGTTCTCACCATAACTCCGGAAGCACATTTAGATCTACAATAAGGCAGACGTTTGGCAACATCATGAGCTGTCTCCGCAATATCAAAATGAGCCCAGGGAATTTTCTTATCCACGAAATGCTCTAAAAATGCCGCTGCTGTGGAACTGCCCGCTAATCCGGTTGAAGATATATTGGCCACATCCGCCACCGTACTCTTGATATCCTGTACATGAAAATCATTTAAAGGAAGAGACCAAATTTCCTCTCCTGAAGAAACAGAAGCTTTTTTAAGTTGTTTTTCCATTTCCTCATTTCTGGTAAAAAGTCCTGAATAAACATCACCCAAAGAAATCGCCATGGCTCCTGTCAAAGTAGCGGCATCCACAATAAACGCCGGCTTTTGTTCACTGGCATAAGATAAAATATCTGCTAACACCAATCGCCCTTCCGCATCGGTATTAAGCACTTCCATTGTTTTTCCATTACGGGCTCTAAGGACATCCCCGGGTTTGGTCGCCGCCGCTCCCGGCATATTTTCCGTGGATCCCACCAGTCCCATTACATTCACTTTTAGCTTTAAACGGGACATCGCCAAAAGCGCACCAATAACAGCCACAGAACCACACATATCATATTTCATCTCATGCATATTCCTGGCTGGCTTAATACTGATACCTCCTGAATCAAAAGTAAGCCCCTTCCCTACAAAACACAAAGGGCGACTCCCTTTATCTTCAGGGTTACCTTTATACTCTATAATAATGACCCGAGGTTCCTGGTTGCTCCCCAGGGAAACACCTAATACCCCTCCCATTCTTTCCTTCTTAATACGGTCCTTGTTCCATACACTTACTTTCACATTCGGGATACCGGTAAACCTCTTCTGCACCTCCTGAGCCAGGATAGAAGGTGTCATTAAATTAGCGGGAGTATCCGCCAGCCAGCGGGCAAAGTTGGTACTGTCAGCCAATATTTGTCCTTCCGTCAAACCTGTTTTCATCTCTTTGGAAGGCGTCACTCCACTTAAAAAAATATTTTTAACTGACTTTTTACCTTTTGGCTTTTTCTTTAATTCATAAAAATCATAACCAGCCAAAATAAACCCCTCACTCACTGCACGAATCAAAACAGCCGGATTATCAAAAAAGGAAAGACAGGAAGATAGATCCACTGCCACATCAGACAAAGAGTATTTTTCCAATTGCCTGTAAGCCGCTGCCGCTGCCTGACGAACAGTTTCGTGGTTTATCTTTTCAGAATCCCCTAAACCAACCAACAGTAAATGCTTAAAAGATCCGGCACGAGTACAAGGTAAAAATAAAGTTTCATTTTTCTCACCCTTAAACACCTTTTCCTGAATAGCAGATTCGCTTAAACGAAAAAAAGCGGAGGATTTTTTCTTCTCAACACCCTTTTTAGAAATCATTGCAACCAGGCAGGAACTGGTTTTTGATGCAGATGAAAATGATATTTTCATAAAAATCTCCTTTGATATTGTTGATTTCACATAGAAGAAAAATGACTTGTAGCATATTTATTAAAAATCGGCAAAAATATTTTAAGTTTACGAACGCAAAAGGAACGTGATGTATCCGGCAAGTGCCCTCTGAAGATAAATTAGTTTAAGAGCACTCTTCATTCACAAAATATTTTTTAGTAACCATATTTAAAAGAGAGATAAAAAAGTCTGGTATTTCTAATGAGTTATAGCATTAATCCCTTTTTCGAATCGATTTTCCCTTATTTACTCTGAAACAATCTGAAAATACACCTTAGTTATTCAAGTCATTGCTATAAGAACCCGACAGATAAAACATAGAAACATTAAACAACTGAAAAACGCGACTCTGGTCCTACAAAAAGGAGAACAGCTTGGCACTTATTCCTATCGTTATTGAACAAACTCCCCGCGGAGAAAGAAGTTATGATATTTACTCCCGGCTATTAAAAGATCGCATCATCATGCTGGGAATGCCTATTACCAATGAAGCTGTTAACAGTATCATTGCGCAAATCTTTTTTCTGGAAATGGAAAACCCGGAAAAAGATATTCACCTTTACATTAACTCCCCAGGTGGCAGTGTTACCGCTGGTATAGCCCTTTACGATATTATGCAATTTATTAAATGTGATGTAAGAACTTATTGTATTGGCTTGGCGGCCAGCATGGGTTCTCTTCTCTTGGCTGCCGGCACGGCTGGAAAAAGATATATTCTACCTCATGCCCGTGTTATGATACACCAGCCGCATGTGGCCGGTACAGGTATTTCAGGTCAGGTAAGTGATATTGAAATTCAGGCCAAGGAAATGGCTCTTACAAAGAAAAAAATGGTGGAGATTTATTCAAAACACACAAAAAAAGACGCAAAAACATTAACGGCTGCTATGGATCGGGATCACTATATGAGTGCTCAAGAGGCACTGGACTTTCACTTGGTTGATCACATAGTACCTTCCAGAAAGAAAGTAAAATAATGAATACCAGAAGACAATACAATTGCAGCTTTTGTCAAAAAAGCCAAAAAACCGTGAAAAAACTGATTGCGGGCCCGGGAGGAGTGTACATCTGCTCTAACTGTATTGAGCTTTGTACTGATCTTATTTCAGAAGAAGAAAAAAAAGGAAAAGAAAGGGTCGATATTCCCACTCCTATTGAAATCCACAAACACTTGGACAAATATGTTATTGGTCAGCACCAGGCTAAAAAGTCTCTTTCTGTAGCCGTACATAATCATTATAAAAGAATTAATTCCTTACCTCACAATACCATAAAAAAAGACGCTGATGATGATGTGGAAATCATTAAGAGTAATGTTTTACTGATTGGTCCCACCGGTTCCGGAAAAACTCTATTGGCTCAAACTATTGCCCGCCTACTGGACGTGCCATTTGCCATATCTGATGCCACAGCTCTCACCGAAGCCGGCTATGTAGGTGAAGATGTGGAAAATGTCATTTTGAGCCTGTTACAGGCAGCAGATTATAATGTGGAAAAAACACAAAAAGGTATTATATACATTGACGAAATTGATAAAATCACCCGTAAATCCGAAAACCCTTCTATCACCAGAGATGTCAGTGGAGAGGGAGTACAGCAGGCCCTTCTAAAAATTCTGGAAGGAACAAAAGCCAACCTACCTCCTAAAGGAGGACGAAAACACCCTCAACAGGATTTCATTCAAGTGGACACCTCCAACATACTATTTATTGTGGGGGGGGCTTTTGTAGGACTGGAAAACATTATTGAACACAGAATTTCCAATAAAGCCATGGGTATTGCCGCTGATATAAAAACAGATGAAGAAAAGTTAAAAGCAACACAAAGTTTACTTAAAAAAGTGGAGCCAAATGATTTATCCAGATACGGCTTAATCCCTGAGTTTATTGGAAGACTCCCCGTCATTGCTGTACTGGATTCTCTGGACGAGAGTTCCCTCGTTGAAATTTTACAAACACCAAAGAATGCTTTAATCAAGCAATATCAAAAATTAATGAGATATGAAAATGTGGACTTGGTTTTTGAAAAAAATGCTATAAAAGCTATTGCTAAACTGGCCATCAAGAAAAAAACCGGCGCCAGAGGGCTAAGAGGAGTTATTGAAGACTCCATATTGGATATTATGTACAAAGTTCCTTCTGACCCCTCTATTCAAAAATGCATTATCAGTGAAAATGTCATTCTCAAAAAAGCACAACCGGAAATTATATATAAAAGTAAAATAAAAAAACAAACAGAGACAACACCCACACCGGAAGATTCACATACATATGACGATAAAAGCACTAAAACACCTACATCTACAGAAGAAAGTGCATAAATAATTATTGATATTGCCAAAAAAAAAGGTTTAAAGTGTAATTAAGGCCTGAATTCCAAATGACAGAGCCGATCACAGGTTAAACATATGTAGGGTATTAATGAAACAGGAAGACATACAAACACTACCTTTATTATCTCTGCGGGACCTGGTTGTATTTCCTCATATGATGATGCCTCTGTTCGTAGGTCGTGAAAAAAGTATCAATGCCCTTCAGCATGCAATGAACACAAAAACAGATATTGTCCTGGCCTCTCAAAAAGAAGCCAGAAACAACAATCCCACCCCTGATCAAATTCATTCTGTTGGTACTGTTGGAGCTATCATTCAACACCTGAAACTGCCCGATGGAACTGTAAAAGCTCTTATAGAGGGGAAACACCGTGTACACATAAACAAATTTATACAGGTGGATAACTTCTTCACCGTACAAGTAACCCCTGTTGTGGAAGAGATCAAGCAGGAAACAGAAGCTAAAGCTCTAAAGCGAATGATTCATTCCTCTTTTGAAAATTATGTAAAATTAAATAAACAGGTTCCTCCTGAGGTACTGGCCCGCATTTACACAATAGAGAATTTAAGTGAATTAGCCGATAATATCGCTTCACAACTAAACCTGAAGATGGAAGACAAACAAACTATCCTGGAAACTTTTGATCCTGGGAAACGACTAAGACTGGTTTTAAAACATATCACCCGGGAAATTGAGATTCTCAAAGTGGAAAAGAAATTGAGAACCAGAGTAAAAGAACAAATGGAACGTTCACAAAAAGAATATTATTTAAATGAACAACTCCAGGCGATCCAGAAAGAATTAGGTGAAAAGGACGACTTCCAAAAAGAAATTCAGGAACTGGAAGAAAAAGCGGCTAAAATGAAATGGCCGAAAGAGGCTAGTGAAAAAGCCACCCGGGAAATTAAAAAATTAAAAATGATGTCTCCCATGAGTGCGGAAGCCGCCGTCATAAGAAACTATATAGACTGGATCATTTCCCTTCCCTGGCAAAATCACATAAAAGAAAAAAGAGATATAAGACGAGCCGAAAAAATATTAAATGAGGATCATTGGGGTCTGGAAAAAGTAAAAGAAAGAATTCTAGAATATCTGGCTGTCAGGACAATAGCGGAAAATCCAAAAAGCCCCATTATCTGTTTTATCGGTCCTCCCGGAGTGGGAAAAACATCTCTGGCCCGCTCTATCGCAAGAGCCTTGGGACGTCCTTTTGCCCGTATCTCCCTGGGAGGAGTGCAGGACGAAGCTGAAATAAGAGGACACCGTAGAACTTATGTCGGAGCCCTACCCGGTAAGATCATTCAATGCCTGCGTAAAGTAAAGCACGGAAATCC
>JANQSP010000043.1 GCA_028283955.1 Bdellovibrionales bacterium | reverse complement strand
CTTTCACAACGATCCCCTTTCTCGCAACTCCACCAGTGGAGTTTGAAGTCAGTACCAGTTATTTCTATTTCCTCTGGTGCTTTACTTATATCCTCTCTTATAGAGTCCATATTTTTTTCTATGAGACTATTTAGGCTGGATTTTGTTGAAATAAGAGCTCGAAAAGCTGTACTCCACGGAGTCTTTGAGCAGTGCATTTCTGTTATAGAATGAGATGAAAGAGCTTCTTCGCTATCGTGGTACTTTTCAGCTTTTTTAAAGCAGTATTCCTCACATTCAGTTTTACCTTTTGTGGCATTCTTTTTACAAAGAAGGGTGGCATTTGTTCCTTTATCTTGTTGAGCTTCTTCAATTACTTTCATACATTTTTCTTTATATTCTTCTTTAAAATGATCTTTTGATTGATTTATACAAGATGTGTTAAGTGTACCTTCAATTTTTTCATGGAACTGTACACAAGAGGTTGGATCAGTGTTGTACTCATCATTTTTTTCTGCGTATGTTAAAAACGAATTAAGTGTTGTATTATCATTACAGAACCTTTGACAATTATTGGTTATATAGTTGCATCTTTTTGTATGAGCTTTGATGTAAATGTTGCATTCTCCAATGCACTCCTGTTGGTTGTAGTTCCTTTTTGTGTCTTTTGCTTCTTCTATACATTTATTAATGTCTTTTAAAATAGACTGTACTTGGGGGTTCTGAATTGGAGTCGATCCTCTAGTACCAAATAGGTTGATATACTGTGAGGCGGTGTCGCAAGTGTCCTGACATTTCCAGAATATGCCATATTCTTGTTTTTTGTTATTGCAACATTGTATAAGAGAACTCAATCTGTCGCTGTTATTACACGAATCTGCATAACCGGAAGAATGTAGAAATATAGTAAAGCAGCACAATGGAAGTAAAAAATTTGATACTAGTTTCATCTTGGTTTTTATCGGAAGGACACTTAAAAAACTAAAGCACTTTTTCTGGGTTCCCGCCTTCGCGGGAATGACGTGCCTTCGCGGGAATGACGTGTTTTGCAGGAATGGCGGTATGGTTGGATTCCGGATCAAAGCCTGCCCCCGCGCAGGCAGGGGGCCAAAACAATGAGGGAAAGTAAGGGCCAAAACATAAAGTTAGAGTTTTATTTTTTTTGTTTTGCTTTTTTTTGTCTGCTGGTTCATGTAAGCAATCATTTTTTTAGTTAGAGTGGGTTTACCGGTAGCCAGTATTCTTATAGCCAATAAGGCGGCATTATGGGCATTGTCCACAGCCACGGTGGCGACAGGTATTCCTTTTGGCATTTGAGCTATAGACAGAAGGGAGTCCAAGCCTTTGAGTTTTTTTGTCATAACCGGAACACCAATAACAGGAAGAGGAGTAAATGAAGCGACCATTCCGGGAAGGTGGGCCGCCCCTCCCGCACCGGCAATAATCACTTTAACACCTCTTTTTTTGCATGCGATAGCATGTGTTTGCATCATTTTGGGTGTTCGGTGAGCGGATACCACTTTTACCTCATGAGGGACATTGAACTCTCTTAATACCTGCACAGCGGACTCCATAGTCGGCCAATCTGAGTCACTTCCCATAATGACGGATACTAAAGGGTTACTTTTAACCGTTTTTTTATTCATTTAATGCCTCAGATTATTCAACAGATTGAAACAGTAAAATAGTTTATTATTATAGCTTAATGAACTTATCTATATTCTACAGGTTTTTTCACATTCAGTCCAGATTAGGAATTTATTGTAGCTATAGTGTTCCGGATTCTCAGTTTTAGGGGAATAATAGATATAATTCTCTCAAGTCAAAAGTCAGCTCAAAAGCTCAGACATGCGTTTTGCCACAGAGCGGACTGGCCGCTCGTGTGTCAAAGCCGAACTCGTTTTGACCTGCTTTTGCCTTGAGAGAAGTTACCTATTGTTCTGGATTCCGGATCAAGTCCGGAATGACGATTTTTTAAAATCCAAAAGTGTAGTAAGGGCCTTGTTGGGTGTGCTGTCCAGGTTATTTATGTGTCCCATTTTTCTTCCCGGGCGGTTTTCTGTTTTACCATACCAATGAAGTGTTGCACCGGCCGGAGGAAGCCATTGACTGGGATTTTTTTCTCCAAGCAGGTTTAGCATGGCAAAGCCGCCTGAGTTTTTTACAGGTGATACAAGCTCCATATTCAATACAGCTTTAATATGAAGGGAAAACTGATCTTCGCTTAAAGCATCCAAGGAATAGTGACCGGAATTATGAACCCGTGGTGCAATTTCATTTACCAAAAGAGAACCTTGTTTTGTTTCAAAGAGTTCAAAAGCCATCACTCCTTCATAATGAATTTCATTCATCATGTTTTTTAGTTTTTTTACCAGAGGATCTTTCTTCTGGTGTCGGCAAGGGCCTTTTACCCAAACACAACAGGCCTTTTCCTGATGTGTTTCCACCAGGGGGAGTTCAATAATTTGTTTTTTCCTGTTCCTCACCAGGATAATTGCCAGCTCTTTTTTAAAAGGGATATATTCTTCGACGATAACTTGAGGTTTTTTATTTAAGAATTCTTTTATTTTTTTATCTTCTTTAATATTTTTTACAATTAAAGTGCCGTAACCATCATAGCCCTGGTGCCGCTTTTTTAAAACAGCTCCCTTTGGAAAAAAATTTGGTAATGTGTGTATTTGTTTATGAGAATGAATTTCAATAAATTTGGCGGTGGGGATTTTATATTTTTTTAGTAATTTTTTCTGGTTGAGGCGGTCCTGTAAAAGATGCATAACTTTTGGCTTTGGGTGGACAGGTGTGTTGCTGGCAATAGAGGCTTCATATAATAGTACAGGATCTAAAAATTCGTTTTCAAATACAGCCAGATCCACCTTATTTAAAAATTTTTTAAGGTCTTTTTTTAAATCGATCCTTCCCTGTATAAAATAAGGTGTGATTTGTGCGGCCGGGTCCTGAGGATGAGCGCTGAGGACATAAGGTTTTATTCCCATTTCATGGCTTTTTAGGGCCATCATTCTGGCCAGTTGTCCTCCGCCGAGGATACCAAGACGGACTTTGGAAAGTCGGTTTTTCATTTAAACTTTAAGTAGAGGGTCCAGTTTGTTTTGTTTGTCCAGGTCCATTAAATCAGAGCAACCACCTATGAATTCATCATTAATGAAAATTTGAGGAACTGTTTTCATACCCGTTTTGGATATCAGTTCCTGAACTTCTTTCGGCTTGTTGTCTAATATAATTTCTTCGTAGGTGGCCCCTTTTTTATCTAAAATATCTTTTGCCATGACACAGGCCGGGCAGGTTGTTTTGGAATAAATTTTTATTTTAGTCATGTAATTTTTCCTCTTTGGTTATGTAATTTTTTCCCTTCTTTCTTAAGAGAGTTCTATATGTTTATAATTTCGTTATACATGTAAATGGAAAATTTTTAAAAAGCAACATTTTTCGTTGTTTGTTTAGGATTTTTTAGTCTTATTTATAAAACGAGACAGTTCAACCGTACACTATATACAAGGTGTGAAAACCATATTTGCTACTTGTTTTCGGGTAGTGGGTCATGAGAAATACAGTTTTGTTATTTTAGTGAATAGTGGTGATAGGCATTTCCAGTTCACTGGAGATATATTTTTGTATTTTATCGGAGTGATCCTGGTCTCTACCGACACCAAAGTAAATAGCTTTAGGGGCGATGGTTTTTTTCAAAGTTCTTAATCCTTCCAGTAGGTTTCCTGGCAGGATTTTAACAGTCAAAATAACATCTGTATTTTGGTAAATAGGGGCGATCTGTTGTGACACCACCCTTTGCAGTACTTCGTAAAACCCGTGGTTGGTGGAAACCTCTTCCTCTTCTTCCGCGTAAAATAAAACAAGCTCAAAGGGCCCCGGATAATTTTTCGATACATGGTTTAGTGTTTTGGAAATAAGCCGGCGCACTCTGTGCTCTCCGATACAAACAATATGCTGTGGAAGGTTTTCAGGAAGTTCATCCACATTGTGAATAAAATGCCCCAGTCCCAAGCGAAGATCGGTGTGAGTTTCCAGTCGATCTTCCAATACACCCCAACGGTAGTAGGCCATCAGTGTTACCGTAATAGCCATTAAAAAAGTCAGCATGAATAAGACATCAGAGTTGGCGTTACTTACGAGGAGCAAAATGGAGAAACTCAAAATAAGGGCAGTCAACAGAGGTGGTAGGGGAATTTTTATTCCATTTTTTAATTTTATCGGAAGGAACGATTGAGAAAGGTATTTTGTTGGAGTGGATTTTCTAAACCCTTTGTTTCTCATTAAAATAACTCCCAAGGCAAAACTCACCATCACACCCAGGAAAGCCACTTCATATACTTTGGCGGCAATGTCCACCTCTCCGGCCACTAAAGAGGACATGGACATAACAATCACCATAAAGCTTAAGGCAATAATCGGGTATCCTTCAAATTGGGGGAAGATATGGGAGAGTCTTTTAAGACAAATCTGCGGAAGGTTTCCGTTTTTGGCCATGGTGGTGGCAAGTCCGATAAAACCAATGAAGGCGGTATTGGTGGCGGCGAATAAAGTAAGAGTGGCATCCACCACGATAAGAGTGAGTAATAATTTTCCTCCTATTTTTTCCGCCAGCCCGGAAAGAAGATAGTTGATGTTACCTTGTACTTCATCCGGTGTAAGGATAGTCAGGCACATAATGGAAATGACCGGTGCGGTTACAGATACCAGAATGATAACCACTTTATAAAGCCTTCGGACGGTGAGCAGTGTGGGGTGTTCCAGTGTTTCCACAATTTGCGCGGCGGATTCAAAACCGGTGATACCCAGGAAAGCGGCGGCAAAGCCGTAAGCCAATGTGGCGCCGGTTAAAGCTTTGGGGTAGGAGGAAAAGTCGCCAAACTTGGAGAAATCAATTTCTGAAAAATTAAATAAGATGTAACCCAAGCCCCAAATGGATATTAAAATAAGCAAACCAAAATGACATATAGAAATACCTGTTACAATTTTGGCCGGCTCTTTTATTCCTTTAATATTAAGCAGGCCAAATAAAACAACCGGTATAAATGATATAAAGACCACTGTGGACTGGTCCAAGCCTCCTTCGAAAAGTGAGGACAGATAAAATCCACCGGAAAGAGAACTGACGGCCGCTGTAGCCAGATAAGATACAAAAGTCAAAGCTCCGGCAAAGACAGCCGCCTGCTTGCCGACACTTCTTAGAATCATGGAGTAGGCACCCCCGTTGTAGGGGCTCATAGCCAGTCCCTCTTCGTAAGTGCGTTTGAAGATCCACATGGCCAGGCAGGCTGTAAGAACAAACAAAGGGGCAAAATAGCCGACAATGGGAAATAAAATTCCTGTGCCGTAAAATACGGATGTGCCAATATCGGCTCCCACGACACCGGCGGCAATTAACCAGTTTAATTCGGATTTGGCTTTATCAGGTTCCAATGGTTCTACCTCTTTTTTTCGTATTCATGTTTAGTTGTCATTCCCGCCAAGTTCGTCATTCCCGCCAGGCTTGTCATTCCCGCGAAGGCGGGAACCCAGAGGAAGTGACATGCTTTACTGGGACCCCGTTTTCACGGGGATGACGGTCATTTTTTATTCACCATCTTTAATATATGCATATATTCCTCTTTAGTTACAGGCATGACAGAAAGCCGCTGGCCTTTTTTCAGTAATAGCATTTTGGAAAGGGCCTTTTCTTTCCTTAATTCTTCGATAGGGATAGTTTTTTTAAAAACAGACTTAAAGGCCACCTCCACACAAAACCAGCGGGGATTTTGCTTGCTGGCCGTGGGATCGTAATATTTTGATTTGGGATCGAGGGCTGTGGGGTCCGGTTGCGCTTCCTTGGAAACATAGGCGAGGCCGACCACTCCCGGGGGGGTGGCATTGGAGTGATAAAATAAAACTTCATCACCCACTTGCATTTCTTTCATCATGAAATTACGGGCCTGGTAATTTCTCACACCGTCCCATAAATCTTTTCCTGATTTTTTGAGATCCTGAATAGAATAAGTTTTTGGTTCTGACTTCATAAGCCAATATTTTTTTGTAACAGGCATTTTGTGCTTTCTTTAGTTAAGTTAACTTTGTCGAGTGAATTTAAGTAATTCACTTATGAAGTCAAGTGGTTTCTCTCGAGTCAAAAGTCAGCTTTGACTCGGAATCCAGAAAATAATATTATGGGTTATGTCCTTTCGTGAAGAATCTGACAGTTTAGGTGTGGTGCGTATTCCCGAGGATCGTTTGTGGGGAGCACAGACTCAGCGTTCTTTGGAGAATTTTCGGATTGGCGGAATTTCTGAAAGAATGCCGATAGAGGTGATTCACACACTGGCCTTGATTAAAAAGTGTGCGGCCAAAGTCAACGCAGACCTTTCTCTTTTAGATAAGAAAAAAGCTCAGGCCATTGTTCAATCAGCTGATGAAGTTATGCAAGGGGAGTGGGATGAGCATTTCCCTCTCGTTGTTTGGCAGACGGGAAGCGGCACTCAAAGTAATATGAATGTGAATGAAGTCATTGCCAATCGGGCCATTCAGATTTTAGGAGGTCAGCCTGGAGATAAAAGTGTTCACCCCAATGATGATGTAAATAAATGTCAGTCCTCCAATGATGTGTTTCCCACAGCTATGCATATTGTAGCTGTGGATCAGGTCTGTTCCCGCCTTATGAAGACTTTAGGAAATCTGGAGGATAGTCTTCGCTCCAAGGGAAAAGAGTTTTCAAAGGTGGTAAAAGTGGGGCGAACTCATCTCATGGATGCCACTCCTCTTAGTTTGGGTCAGGAATTTTCCGGTTATGCCCATCAGTTGTATTCCAATCAAATGAGAATCAAAGACTGTCTTTCCCGTCTGTATTTTCTTACTTTGGGAGGGACGGCCGTGGGGACCGGTTTAAATGCGCATCCTGAGTTTGCCAGCCGGAGCATTGCCCTTATTGCCAAAGAAACAGGGTACCCTTTCGTGCCAGCGGAGAATCGGTTTTCATCCAGCTCCGCTCATGATGACCTGGTGGAACTCAGTGGGTTGTTAAAAACAATAGCCTGCAGTTTAATGAAGCTGGGTAATGATATTCGCCTTATGGCAAGCGGGCCCCGTGCCGGTTTAAATGAAATTTTTATTCCCTCCAATGAACCTGGAAGTTCCATCATGCCCGGGAAAGTGAACCCTACACAAAGTGAGGCTTTAACGATGGCCTGTGCTGAAGTGATAGGTTGTGATGCGGCTGTAGCTGTGGGGGGAGCCAGCGGGCATTTTGAATTAAATGTTTTTAAACCGATGATCATTTTTAATATAGTTCGATCTGTTCGTTTGTTGTCAGACGCCGGTGATAGTTTTGAAAGACATTGTGTGGAGGGTATTAAGCCAAATGAGGAGCAGTTAAAACAAAATCTCAATCGCTCTCTTATGTTGGTAACAGCCTTAAACCCTCATATCGGATATGATAAATCGGCGAAAATAGCCAAGGCCGCCTATGAGAATGGCACTACATTGAAAGAAGAGGCTTTGCGATTAGGCTATGTGACGGCCGAGGAATTTGATCGTATCGTCCAGCCGGAGAATATGCTGGGAAATCAAAAGTAGAAATACTATGCCAGTCTATAAACAAAAGATTCCATTAAGATTTGATCCTCACTGAGTTCCTGTTCCAGTGCCTCCAGGTCAAAAAAACTTTTATCTCCACCGTGTTTTTCGAATTGATCAATTGACTCTCTTAGTTTGGCATGTACTTCAAGAGCTTCTTTTGCTGTTTCTTGATTTTGGTTTAGATAGAAGGTCTCTCCCGCTCTATAATATTGTACCATGTTTTCTAATACCGCGTATTTTACGAGCAGTAAGAAGTTTTTATCGGCATGGAGTACACCTTCTAATCTGGAGAAATGTGAGGAACGCCCTCCTGCATTTCTAAGTTGAGAAATAGCTTGTTCTAAAGTGGTGATTGAACGCATGGCTGTTCCTATTAATTCGGAGTTGTATTCTTCCGTTTTCGTCTTTATGTCGTATAATTTGTAAAAATTATTAATAGCTGTTCTGTATGCTTCCGTATGTATGTTTACCTTGGTCCACAGTGTGTCTATCAGTTTTAAGCTTGTGTCTTCTTCTTGAGTTTTTGGTATTATGAATTTGCCTATTCTTTTTCTGTTTCTCTCCCTCTCCCTGTCTATCCATGAGTTTGGTGTGTAAGGGTCGTAATATTCGTAATCTTCCTGTGTGGAGGGGGAAGGTGGAGGGTCATACGTATAAGGGTACCCCTCCTTGTCAACACAAGCAGTGCATAATAATAGGATGATAAAAACTGTACAGGTGATCATTTTCATTTTTTATTCTTCTTTATATTACCGTTCCCGCTTCTGTTGTTTAGAGGAAGGGAAATCTTACTTATGTTATAAGCAAAAAACAATCCATCCTTGGAATTAAGTATTTAAATATTTAAAATCACTGTAACTCTCAGGGTCTTTTCTGTAAATAAAGACAGTCGAAAAAGGTTTTATTTTTTTACATCTGTGTAAATGTTATATATTGTTACTCTTAATATGTTCACTATTGTTGATTTTTTGCTGTTTTGCCTTGGTATTTGCATTGGTCTTTCTTCTTCCTTTTTAGGTGTGGGGGGAGGATTGATTATAGTGCCTCTTCTTCCCTTGTTTGTTCCTATTGGTGCTGTGGAAACAATGGCTACGTCCTTATTTGTAGTGATGATTACTGTTTCTGTGAATAGCGTCTCTTTTATAAGAAAAAAATTAATTGATTGGCCCTGTTTCCTTTATATAGCTATTGGATCTGTCAGTTTTTCTGTTCTCTTGTCTTATATAGGTGTTCAGGGTGCGGATATTATTTTCAGGGTGGGCCTGGTATTGGCCTTACTGGCGGTTTTGTTCAACCCTCTGTCTTATTTTAATTTTAAACGAAGTGGAATAAAGCAGATTGTATTGGGAAGCTTTGGAGGTTGTTTGACAGGTATTTCCGGAGTGGGCAGCGCTATTTTCAGTCCTGTTTTGTTTCATTTTCAGTGGTTGGATAAGAAATTTATTGTGCCAACGGTCAACGCCGTTATGTGTGTAACTACTGTGGCTACTTTGACTTCCTTGTTTTTAGGGCACCCAAAGGGCTTTGATCTAATTCATTTGAGTGCTTCCGGATTCATTTTATTTGGATCTTTTTTAAGCTCCTTTGCGGGAAGGTACTTTAACCTTGGGCCTTATGAGAGAGGCCGTCGATTTTGGCTAAGAGTGCTTGTTTTGTGTCTTCTGATAAAGGTGCTGTTTGAGTTGGTTGTTTATTTTTTTATCTGATTCTTGATTTCCAGGCAGGTGAGAAATCTCTCATCTGGGTATATTTTGCTTTTGGTAACTGTGTGTCTATGAAGTCAAAAGTCAGCTCAAAAGCTCAGACATGCGTTTTGCCACAGAGCTGCTTTCAGCTGCTCTGTGCTCAAAGCCGAACTCGTTTTGACCTGCTTTTGACTTCATAGACTTTCATTTCCTTTGCGAAGGTAAAATATGAAGTAGAAATTAGCTCAAAAGCTTGGACATGCGTTTTGACCTGCTTTTGCCTTGTGAAACATAGCTCTCTCTTTCTTATGAAGCTTTACCAATCTTGCAGGTTATTTCTCGGACTTAGGTCTTCTGAGTAGGGAAAATTGGGACCAAGGGCACTGTGAAGGAAAAAGGACTTATTCTTTCCTCATTGGTGAGTACTTGTGGTAAGAAAAGAGTATGAGTGTAGAAGACAAAATACGGCAAAAACTGCAAAGCCACCTTAATATTGATTTGTTGGAAGTGATCAATGAGAGTCCTCATCATCAGGTTCCTGAAGGTTCTGAATCACACTTCCGTGTGCTCATAGTTTCCAAGGATTTTGAAGGGTTAAGCACTGTCAAGCGTCATCAAAGAGTGTATGAAATTTTGGGAGAAGAGCTAAGAGGGCCTGTGCATGCTTTCTCCCAGAAGACTCTTACGCCAGAGGAATGGAAGGGGGTGGATTCTTCTGTTTCACCATCACCTCCCTGCCAGAAGAAAGGTCAAGACTCTGGTCATTCATAGGGTATATTCACCTGATTCATTGTTTGATTCTTTACTGTCCTCAGTCATTATTGATTTTTTTTGAATTTTTCTTTTGATAAGAGAATACTTTAAGGTTATTATGTGCTTTGTTAATGGAAGCTGTTGAAAAACGGTAACAAAATCTGGAGGTCAACATGGCAGTAAAAAAGAAGAAAAAAGCTAAAAAGAAAGCAACTAAAAAGAAAACTAAAAA
>JANQSP010000034.1 GCA_028283955.1 Bdellovibrionales bacterium | reverse complement strand
CTGCTGTTTATTGGGCTTAAGGGAAGCCTCTTTTGGTAAAAAGCTTAGAATTTTTAATTCCGGTTTTTCAAAAAGCGTTTTGTTTTTCTCCAGAAATTACCTTAATAAAAAGAAATTAAATACTGATATTATTGATAAAATTGAAAAGGAGTTTTTAGTTAGAGCCCCCCGGGGAGTGCTGCCTAAATCTTTGGTGGATGGAAATGATTTAAAATCTTTGGGAATGCCTGAAGACAAAGGTATGGCGGAATGGCTGGAACGTCTTTATGATATTCAACTGGAACAGCGGATACAGGATAAAGAGGAACTTCTTAAAAAGTTACCCTGATGAGTAAAGACATATCTTTTGCCACAGAGCGGGTTAGCCGCTCGTGTGTCAAAGCCGAACTCGTTTTGACCTGCTTTTGACTTTTATAGATTTCTCCTTTTCATATAAAAAGCCCGGGCTTGAAGACCCTCTTTCGGCAAACTATTTTCCTGTATGTGCATTAGAAAAAGTCGTTATTCTCTTATAGGATGGTTTATTGTTTTTTGGGTTTGTGTTCCGTGTATCTCATTCCGCTGTGTTTTTTCCAATTGTATTCTGCACCCTGAATGTAACGGTCTTTCCATTCCGACCAGGAATCTTTTTTAAGCTGATGTTCAACATGGCCTTTTTTATTAAAAATATCCGGCCTTTTTCCGAATAAAAATTTCATTAATTTCATTCTTATTATCTTTTTCCCTGGTTTATTATCTCTTATAAAGATACCTTGTATCGCCTTTTTATGCAATAAATAGTAAAGGTGGTGATTTTATGGATAGAATGAAAAGGAAATCGGAAGAGATAATTAAAAACTTTTCAGGTCTTTCTTCCTGGGAGGATCGCTATAAAAAAATTATTCAATTGGGTAAAGAAGCTCCACTTTTGGAAAACAAATACAAAACAGAAAAGTGGCTGGTAAAAGGCTGCCAATCCCAGGTATGGCTCTATGCCTATCGGGATGAAGAAGGCAAAGTGGTGTTTCGCGCGGATAGTGATGCTCTTATTACCAAGGGTTTGGTCAGCTTACTGTTGAGTTATTATTCCTCTTTATGGCCAAAGGAGATTCTGTCTCATCCTGTTCCCTCCTTTTTTGAAGAGCTGGATTTAAAAAACCACTTAACTCCCACCAGAGTCGGAGGTCTTTTTAGTATGATTCGCCAAATTCAATATTATGCTCAGGTTTTTTCTCTGTTGTCTGAGAAGCAATAGAATAACCTATTGAAGAAGAGAAATAGTGTTATCGTTCACTTTTACTTTAAAAGTCTGGGTTTTACTGGCGGGTTTCCCCTGTTCCCTGACGAGGGTATCCACTTTTATAGTGGAGCCGCCTGCGCTTTCTTTAGTTATGGAAATAACATCGAAATGGGCACCGATAAGTGCGGAGCTAAGAAGCTTTTTTTCTTTTCCATCAAACAAGGCTATATAGGTTTTTTTTGCGCCACCTTCTGGTGTTCTCACACGGATGTTCAGGCTGGTAACGATTTGATCTTTTTCCAACAGGACTCCTCTATTTCTTACGAAGACACCTACAGAATCGGAAAGGGCAACAAGATATTTGTTTAGTTTAACCGGTTCCGCCTGTTGAAGTGTATTATCAATCTCGGAAATGTTAATCTGGCAGCCAATGAGAAGTTCTTTTATTTTGCCTTCCTGTTCTTTTTCTTCAATAAGAGCTTTCTTGGGGTCGGCTTTGCCGCAGGAAGATATGAAAACGACAGATAAAGATAAAAGAATAATTGATATTATTTTTGTCATTTTTAACCCTGTTAATGTTTTTCTTTTACAACAGAAAGAGTCTGGATAAAAGAAAAAATAAGTAAAAGTTTATGGTACAAAAAGTTGTTTTATCAATCTGTCTTTTTTTCAGCTTCTTTTTTTAGTTTTTTCCAATTGGAAAATAGATCTTTGGCTGCGTCCTCCCACTGTGGGAAATGAAAAGAGAATTGGTTGTCTGTTAAAATTTTAGGCACAACATAGCGGCTTTTTAAAGATAACTCAGAGTCTATTCCGGTAAAGTAGGAGGAAAGCTCTATAACCCACTTTGGAGCGGGAATACCAAATTTAGCCCCTACTGTTTCTCTTAAGGTTTTCATGAATTCCTCTTGGGAGACAGGATAAGGCGAGCAAAGGTTAACCGGACCTTTAATGGTATTGTTTGTGAGTAGATATTTAATAGATCTGATAAAGTCGTATTCGTGGATCCAGGAAATTATTTGTTTTCCACTGGCCACTTTACCTCCTAATCCATAGCGGCTGAGTTTTAAAAAAATATCAAAAGCGCCTCCCGGATTTAAACCCATCACCACACCACATCGGGCCGCTATTTTCCTTGTGTTATCTGTTTGAGATGAGTGTAGAGCCTCTTCCCAGTCCTGTATTAAGTTCACAATTTTTTTCCATGCAGAAGGGACCTCTGACGGATCTCCTATTGCCCCGTCTACTTCGTCGTTTGGGGCATCAAAACGATGAGTATAAATGGAGAGAGAACTCATTTGAATCCATATAGGTGGAGGCTTTTGAGCCTGTCTGATGGCCTGCCCGATCACTTGTGTGGATTTGACTCTGGACTCTTTTAGTATTTTTAGGTTTTTATCTGTATGGAGACACTTTATACTTTGGCCGGTCAGGTTAATGACGGCATCCGCACCATCAATTTCCCGGGCCCATTCCCCCAGTGTTTGTGCATTCCACGGGACAAGTCGTGCCTGGCTGAAGGAAGTGCCACCGCGGCTGAGTACAACAAGTTCATGTTTTTCAGGAAGAAGGGATTTGATAAGCAGGCGTCCAAGAAAACCGGTTCCCCCCGGAATAACTATCTTCATTTTTTCTCCTATCAGCCGCAAATTACTGTAATTGTTTGTTATATCCAAGAAAAATCATAAGCTTTTTCTGTCTTAACTCTATGCGTATTTGAGTTTTTTTAAATATATATAAAATAATCAGTAATGACTGAATCTGTTAATTTACTATTTGCAAAAATCAATGCTTTTATAGCGAAAATCACTTTTTTTGATCTCCTGTTTTTTACGGATAAGATGAAGCTTCCCTTGGTTTTGGGATTGCTCTTTTTTTGTGCGGTCTATTTTACTGTGAAAATGGGATTTGTGAATATTCGTTTCTTCAAACACGCCATCGATTTGGTATCGGGAAAGTTTAGCGCTTCCGAGAAAAGCGGGGAGATCAGTCACTTTAAAGCTTTAACAACGGCCCTTTCCGCTACAGTGGGTTTGGGTAATATTGCCGGAGTGGCCGTGGCCATTTCTGTGGGAGGGCCCGGGGCCACTTTCTGGATGATTGTTATGGGTATCCTGGGTATGAGTACCAAGTTTACGGAATGTACCCTGGGTGTAATGTATAGAGAAAAAAGAGATGATGGACGGTTGATGGGTGGTCCCATGGAATATTTAAAAAAAGGGTTAAAGGATATGGGGCTTCCCCGCCTGGGATACTTTTTGTCAATTGCTTTTTGTTTGATGTGTATTGGAGGTTCTTTTGGAGGGGGAGCGGCCTTTCAGGTGAATCAATCCCTTACAGCTATTAGTATCAGTGTCCCGTTTTTTGAAAACTATGAGTGGGCTTATGGCTTGGTTATGGTTTTATTGGTAGGGACGGTTATCATTGGTGGTATTAAGAGGATTGCTTTAGTGGCCAGTCGCGTTGTGCCCTTTATGTGTGTCATTTATGTTTTAATGGCTTGTTATATTTTAATTTCTTTCTACGATCAGATTCCTTCGGCTTTTTTAACTATTTTACAAGGGGCTTTTACTCCTGAGTCGGCTTATGGTGGATTTTTAGGAGTGCTGGTTGTGGGAATACAAAGGGCCGCCTTTTCAAATGAGGCGGGCCTTGGTTCAGCCGCTATCGCTCACTCTGTGGCCAAGGTCAATCACCCTGTGGAAG
>JANQSP010000028.1 GCA_028283955.1 Bdellovibrionales bacterium | reverse complement strand
CATAGGATCCGGTAAATAAAACACCATCCACCCTTTTATCCTGCACCAGGGCCTGAGCTATTTGAACTCCCCCCTGCACCAGATTAAAAACCCCTTTTGGAAAACCCGCCAAATGAAAACATTCCGCCAGCTTCTCCGCACTGGCGGGTGTTTTGTCCGAGGCTTTAAAGATCACCGTATTACCGGACGCCAAAGCGGAAATGATATGTCCATTGGGCAGATGCACGGGAAAATTAAAAGGCCCCAAAACCAAAAACACCCCTTTAGAGCGATAAGCGATTTTCCCCTTGGCACCCGGACGCTGAGAAGACAGAGGAGTGTCTTTTACCAGGGGCAAAGATTCCTCTAAGGTAACTTCTATTTTTAGAGCCAAAGCCTTGGCTTCTGTCCGGCTTTCCCAAAGAGGCTTTCCTGTTTCACGGGAAATAAGAACAGCTATTTCCTCTTCTTTTTCCCTGTAAGCCTCTGCCAGCTTGGAAAGATACACATTGCGTTCTTCCTGAGACAAAGCCGACCAGGAAGGGTAGGCTTTTTTTGCAGACTCACAAGCCAGCTCCACATGATCGGGATGGGAAAAATATTCAAACACTTTATCCCTTAAATCCGCCGGACTGAGAACAGTACACCGTTTTAATTTCCGACCGACAGGGTTTTTAAACCCCCCGTCTATATAGTCCCCTTTACTCTTTAAAAAAGTTTTTTCCACATCTCTCCTTTGCCCTTCCTTATCAATCATAAAATATACAACCTATTATTCAAAAGGAGAAACAAATATCTCCTCATTTTCCGGTAGAGGGAAAGAAGAAAAATAATCTTTCGAAATAAAAAGCTGATTTTCACGTAAGACGCCTTCCAACATTCCTCCTGAAAATTGCGCTTTATTAAGCCTTCCCCAAAGCCATTTTTTAGTTTGAAAACTTTCTTCCTCAGCCAATTTTAAAAAAACTTTTTTAGCCTGTTTTATAACAGGAATGTCACAGGTTCTGGCCTGCATATAAGGCCCGCCATCAAAAGGGTCCACCTCTCCGGCAAATTGAAAGTTTTGTTTTTCCAAAAGAGAAGCCGCCCGCTGACTGAAAACACCCGGTTTGCCTAAAGATTTCTTTACTACTTCCGGTAAAGCGGAAAACAACAGTTTCCCTGAAGGATAAGAGGCAAACAGTTTTTCCTTGTCTGTCAAAGTCAGATAATCTATTTCGGTCATGGATAAAGAAACATACCGTGTAACAAAATGCTCAAAGAAAGGATTTCTCCCTTCCTCATCTAAAAACGGGGCCACTTCCACATGAAAGGTATTTTCAAAAAATGCCGGAAGCAGAGCCACAAACAAAAACCGAATTAAACTTAACTGCTTTCCGGCTTTTTCCGGGCATCCACGATATTTTTCATCCAGGATCAAACCTCCAAGATAAGAAGGGCCATCCGTCACTTTCTTTAATTGCAAAAATTTTTCTCCCGCTTCTTCAAAAATCTTTAAAGAATAAAAGGGCACAGCACTTGTGCCTGATTTTGCCGCCACCTGCGAGCTTCCAATAACCTCCCCCTCTTCTGTTTTTAAAACAAATAGGAAATTTCGTTCTTCCCGAGGCAAGGCTTCCAAAAAAGATTCTTCACTGACTTTTATTTTTTTCTTCAGCAAAGCTTCTTCAGATGGCAAATTCATAAGAGGATATTTTACAGCCAATCCCCTAAGATAAGAATAATCTTCAACAGAGACAGACTGAATAAGAAAAAAGTTTCTTTTAGACATCACTTCATACTTAAAAAGGTTTTTATCAATACCTTTTTTGCTTCTTCTATTTCCGAAGCTTTTATCACCGCCGGGATTAAAAAACGCACCCGGGCCGGATTAATTCCACAGGACAAACCAATCACCCCATTATGAAACAACTGTTTTAAAAACTTTTGCGTATTCTCCATGGAACAATCCAAAAGGCTAAAAGAAGCCATTAAACCAAATACATCATAATCCTTTATAAAAGACCTTTCCTTAAACTCTTCAAAAACTTCTATAAAAAGTTTTTGTGTTTGAGCGATAAGACCTGCCTCCCCCATATACCCCTCACCCAAAATTTCCAACACTTTAACACCGGCGGCCAAACAGGGAGTGGAAGCACTGAAGGTACCGGATACCAAACCGGGACGGGGTTTATATTCCTCGGTAAAAAAAGTGGCTGCCAACTGGAGGCCTTTTCCCACTGTACAGATATCAATATAAGAGCCAAGCCCCCACTTTTCGAAAGCAAAAAACTCACCCGTCCTTAGAAAGGTTTGCACCTCATCCGCCCAAAGAGCAATCCCGTATTTACGACATTCTTCAAAAAGAGAAATAAAAAATTCAGGAGGAGCGGACTTATACCCTCCTTCACCCAAAACAATCTCAAAGACAAACACAGAAATATTATTTCCCTCTTTTTTTAAGTGGGACTTAAGCACTTCAAGACTTTGCTTCGGATTTTGGGGATCATAAAAAGGAATTCTTAAAACCTCATCATAAACAGGCAGATCCTCTTTTACTTTTGGATTACCGGTGATTTCCGACATTAAAGTGGTCCTTCCGGCAAAAGCATAATCAAAAGCCAAAATTTTTCTTCTGCCCTTGTTTTTTTGCCGCGCCATCTTAAGAGCATCCTCTCCCGCCCGGCTTCCGGAAGTGGTCAGCCACACATATTTTAATCGGGAGTTTTTTTGAGCTAGTGTGACAAGCTTCCGACTGAGATCTAAATATTCCTTATTTACCAACAAATGCCCCTGCATCAATACATCGGAAAGGCCCGCCTTTAATACAGCCCTTTGAATTTCCGGGTGAGCATGGCCTAAAATCTGCACCCCTATTCCTCCCAACAAATCCATCTTTACAGAACCATCCAGGAGCGCGACATACACCCCTTTTCCCCGCCCGGCTCCCAAATAGGGATAAAGTAAAGCGCGACCTCTTAATTTTCCCAATTCCTGAATAGAATGAAGATAGTCCTCTTCCAAAGCCGTTTGAGCGGGAGTAACACACCAGCTTTTAGGCAAATCCCGATCATAAATATTTAAAAGCTTTTGAATGAAGGCATTGGTTTTTTTCATATCCAACATTTCTTTATTATCCACCAAAACCTCTCCTTAAGGAAGAGTATTTTTCTTTCCTTACACCCAATGTGATTTGAAAATTTTTCACTTTCAAGATAAGCTTTTTTCGTTTTGAACAAGGCACGTCATTCCCACGATCGATGGAGTTTTACAAAAATGTATACTTTGATTCTCTTTTTTTGTTTTTTTGCGGGATCGGCTCAAGCAACAGAAGACCTTTTTAACAAAGCTTTAACAAACTTACAGGACAATAAACCGGAAGAGGCTTCCCGTCTGTTTTCCGAATTTTTAAAAACAAAGCCTCAATCTGAAGCCGGTTTATTTAACATGGCCCTATCACTTTATCGACAAAGCGGAAAAGAAGACCCCGCCAGGGCTTACTGGAGACAAGTTTTATTTCAGAACCCCTATAACCGGCAAACCAGGGAGGCTTTAAATCTTATTGAAGACAAAAAATATTTTTGGCTATGGATACCACAGGATTTCATACTGGGTTTGATCGCTTTCAGTTGGTTTATTCTTATCTTCCTGTTCTTTAAAAAAAAGTTTTTGGCTCTCCGGTGGTGGTTACCTGTCTGGTTTATTGTCCACGGCTTTAGTTCTTATTATTTTTACTTCCGAACGGGAAACTACAGCACCTTAATGCAGGACTCTATGGTGCTGAGCGCACCGGATGTCACCGCCCCCGCCCTGTTCGAACAAACAGCCGGAGTCCTTGTCAAAGTCTTACCTGAAAAGAACGACTTACAGAAATGGAGTCATATTGAGACTTCTACAGGCAAAAGGGGCTGGCTTCACTCCCATTTGCTTTTGCCGCTTAAAAGAAATACAAAATCCAATAATAATTAAAATATCTTGGCATATATTATCTCAAAAGATAAGATTTTAATAATTCCGACAAGAAAGCTTTTTTGAAAGGAAATGCGATATGATTGATTTTTTATGGAAAAACTTTTTCAAAAAAGAGGAAAAAAATATTGAAACCGTCTTAAAAGAAAACCCTTTATTTGAAAACCTCAGTGATAAAGAACTAAAACTCGTAAACAATCTGATGCATCAGCGTTCTTTTGTTCCTGGTGAATTTGTTTTCCAGGAGGGAAAGGGCCTGGGGATGTATATCATCTTAAGCGGCAAAATAAATATTCTTCATGGAAATTCCAATAAAACAGAATCTTCTGTCATCTCCCAGTTAAAAGAAGGGGATTTTTTTGGTGAACTGTGTTTGGCACAGGAAAAGGGGTATCACCATGTTTCCGCTCAGGCGGCTGAGGAATCAAAACTATTAGGTTTTTTCCGCCCCGATCTTTTAACTCTGATTGAAAAAAACCCCAATACCGGCATACGCATTTTAATGAAGCTATCAGAAATTTTAGGGGAGCGACTCCAAAAAGCGGGAGAAAAATTATCGCAATTCACAAAAACAATGGAAAACTAAGTGAGCTGTTTAGTCCGTTTTTTTTAAATTCTATCTTGTACTAAAACCACAGGAATAATATGCTGTCTTTAACAACTGAACAAAAAATAAGATTAAAACGAATCAACATTATCCGCCTTTTGGTGTTCCTGGGCATCCTCAGTATCCTGGGTGGTGTGCTGTTTTTGGTGCACAATCTATTCATCTCCTTTCTCCTGGCTTTTGTAATCAGCTACCTGGCCCGTCCCCTCATTGCCTCGCTGGAAAGAGCCGGCTTAAGCTACAACACAGCTCTTATTTTAATCTTCATAAGCGGAATGAGTTTAATCGGATTTTTGGGAATATGGGGTTTTCCCTTAATATCCCAACAAATCAATCACCTGCAGACGGAATGGCCGCGCTACTCGGAAGGACTTCTTAACCTTATTCAAACCATTGAATCAAAGGCAAAAAGCTGGTTGGGTCTGAATATCCAATTACAGGCCAAAGGAAAAGAGCAGCTTCTCTCTTTCAGTCAGGTTCTTTTAAAAGACCTCCCCTCCATATTATTACAGGCCATAAGTGTTTTACTACTGGCTCCTTTTTTGGCTTTTTTTATGCTTAAGGACAGCCACAAAATTTCCAAACGCTTTATGTATCTGGTACCCAACAGTGTATTTGAAATGGTCTTGGACCTTCAATACAAAATCAACCAACAGTTGGGGCAGTTTATACGCGCCCGTTTTTTAGAGGCTTTTATTGTGGGTTTGTTCACCTTCGTGGGCTTAAGCCTTATCTCCTTTCCTTTCGCCTCTTTACTGGGAGGTTTTGCAGCCCTTACCAATTTAATCCCCTATATAGGGCCCATTATCGGAGCTATACCCGCTATCATTATCGCCCTGGTAAATCATTATGAAGCCTGGGATTTATCCCTTGTGGTAGGAGTGTATTTAATCGCTCAATTTATTGATGCCGGTATTTTAGTTCCTATTTTAGTAGCCCGAATTGTGAACCTGCATCCTGTTACAGTGGTTTTACTTATTATTCTTGGAGGACAGTTCATGGGAGTTTTAGGTATGATTATCAGTATCCCTGTCGCCAATGCACTTAAAGTCACCTCTCTCGCCGTATATGAACACATCACTCAGCTTAAAAACGGAACCCTTTAACAATCAAAAACATTGACTTTCCCAAATAAAAAAGACAAGACTGATTGTTCAGGATGACTCAATTATTTCCACTGCTTCTTTTTTTCTTTTTTACTATAGGGTGTCAGTCTCTGCACTCCATAGGGGATAATCCCTCGGCGGAGGAATTATTTCAGCACGCTTCAAAACTAAAAGAAAAATCCTATTACCAGGAATCACTAAATTACTTCAGAAAACTAAAAAGCCGTTTTCTTTATTCCCGTCTGGCCAAAGAGGCCGACCTGGAAATAGCTGACATCTACTTTTCCCAGGAAGAATGGAAAAAATCCACCAAAGCCTACTGGAAATTCTCTGAACTTTATCCCCAGCACCCCAAAGCCGATCTGGTCTTATTCCGGCTGGCTCTTTCCTATTTTCATCAACTTCCCTCCACAGAAGATAGAGACTTAAGCCTTTCCCAAAAAACCATTTTTTATTTCAATCGCCATTTAACCCTTTTTCCCAAAAGCCCTTACCGAAGCGAGACAAAAAAATACAAAAAAGAAGTTTTAAATCTTCTGGCTCAAAAAGAATGGATGATTGCCCGTTTCCACTTACACCAGGGAAAGCCCCACTCCGCCCTGCCCTACGTATTAAAACTCATGAACGACTATTCCTTTTTATTACCTTCCAAAGACACGACAGAAAAACATTCCGACCTGCCTTCCTTAAAAAAATTAAAAGAATTAGCTAAAGAACTAAAAACAACACAAAAAAAGATATAAAACGCAACACACAATGTTTTTTCATTTTGATTGGTTTAAAATGCAGCTTTAAATGAGAAAAAACTTATGGAACAAATAAACATTTCTTTAAACAAGACACCTTCACCAACAAAAGAGCCTCAAAAAACTCAAAAGTCTTTACAGGCAGAGGACTACTGCTTAAGGGCCCTACAGCTTCTAAAAAAAAGACAATACAGTGCGGCCCAAAAAATTCTCCAAAAAGGTCTTTTGGAGGTGGAAAAATCAGCCAAAGCCTATCATTTGCTGGGGCTGGCTCTTTACCACCAGGGTTTTTTCCAGGCGGCTTTAAACCAACTGCAAAAAGCCTGTGTCATGGAAGGTTCAGAACCGGAGTACCTTTTAAACCTGAGTATTGTTCTTAATGAACTGGGCCGCTACCAAGAGGGGAAGAAGGCCTACGATAAAGCTCTTCATCTAAAACACCAAAGCCGGGAACAAAACTGGAAAGAGGAAATCAGTCAAAAACACCGTCAAACCGCTGAAACCTA
>JANQSP010000042.1 GCA_028283955.1 Bdellovibrionales bacterium | reverse complement strand
AATCTATAAAGTCAAAAGTCAGCTCAAAAGCTCAGACATGCGTTTTGCCACAGAGCGGGCTAGCCGCTCATGTGTCAAAGCCGAACTCGTTTTGACCTGCTTTTGACTTTATAGATCCCCCCTTTTCATGTAAAAAGCCGGGAACTGAAGACTCTCTTTCGGCAAACTATTTTTTTGTATGCACATTAGAAAACTGCGTTATTCTCATGTAAGTTAAATCCAGCCGCTCATGTGTCAAAGCCGAACTCGTTTTGACCTGCTTTTGACTTCATGGATTTCGTATATTAGTTAGAAATAAGACAGGGATTGTAATGAATCTTTCACATCAAAAGAATATAGATAAGCAGGTTCGTAATTTAAAAATAAAAAATGATTTTGTCAGGTCCCACTTTGTGCCTACAGAGGGGATTAAATACAGTGGCTCCAAGTTAAAGCTACTTCCTTACATTCTTTCTATCATTAAATCTCTTCAGGTAAAGACAGTGTTTGATGGTTTTTCCGGCACGACAAGAGTGAGTCAGGCTTTGGCTCACTGTGGTTATAATGTGATTTCCAATGATCTGGCTATCTGGTCAAAAATCTTTGCAGAGTGCTATTTAAAAGGACAGGTGAGTAAACAATTGGAGGAAAAGATTCGTTATTTAAATTCTTTACCTGGGAAAACAGGTTGGTTCACAGAACATTACGGAGGAAAGGCTAATAAGGGTTTGGCGATTCAGTCTGATGGAAAAAAAAGAATATGGCAGGTGCATAACAGTAAAAAACTGGATGCCATAAGACCTAAGATAGATAAAATCTCAGAAAATAATATTGAACACTCTGTTCTCTTAACCAGTTTGATACTGGCTTTGGATAAGGTGGACAATACATTGGGGCATTATGTGTCTTATCTTAAGTTCTGGTCTCCCCGCTCTTTTAATAAATTAAAATTGACTGTGCCTTTAATTAATAGAAAGCACAATCGTCACCGGGTTTTAAATAAAGATATTTTTGATGCGCTTAAATTGGTAAAAAAAGCGGACCTTTCTTATTTCGATCCTCCTTATGGTTCCAATAATGAAAAAATGCCCCCCTCCCGGGTGCGCTATGCCTCTTATTATCATATTTGGAAAACTATTTGTTTAAACGATCAACCTGAATTAACAGGTGCCACCAATAGAAGAAAAGATTGTAATGACAGAGAAGCGGGATCGGTGTTTGAGGAATTTCGGAAAAATAAAACCGGTCAGTTTATTTCCTTAAGATATCTGGATAAGTTAATTAAGGATTGTCCTTCTCCTTATATACTTCTTTCTTATAGTAATGGCGGGCGAGTGACAAAAAAAGAGATACGAAATATTATTGAAAAGCGATGTAAAAAATTAAAAATATTTTCCATTGATTATAAAAAAAACGTCATGGCTGGTATGCGCTGGACAAGGGATTGGATTAAGGAGAAAGAAGAAAAAAATATTGAGTTTTTATTTTTAGTTGAGAAATAGGTGTTTTGGCCCCTAATGGGCTGTACATCTTATAAGTTACTTATATAGCCGTATTTGTTTTGTATTGAAGAATTTTTTGAATAAGGCTGGAGGGGTTTTTCTTTTGTAGGTCTTTAATGTGTATCCATGAAACAGGTTGGTTAGTGTGGGTTGTTTTTTTAGACAATAAAACAAAGATAGTATGATGTGTAATAGAGTGAATAAAATTATACTGCTTGGGGGGAGTGTCCTTTCTGATCGCTTTCCCGGGGAACAGAGGGTAGTTTTTTAATACAGGAAGAGAGTGATTTTTAGTTAAGGCTACTTGGTTTTTTTTAATGTGGATAGTCGGTTTCCAAAACCATATTTCTTTTTCTTTTTTTGTTTTTTTAAGAGGAATAAGATGTGCTTGATTGAGTTTAAAAGCCTGACAATTTTTTTTAATAGGACAAATCAGACACAGAGGTTTTTGAGCGGTGCAGACGAGAGAGCCCAACTCCATTAAAGCCTGGTTTAGAATAGAGGGAGGGCTTTTTACCATCCATTTATCCACTTCTTTTTGTAAAAAATCCCTGGCTGGTTTATTCCACCAGGCTTTTTTAAAACCAAGATAACGAGTGAAGACTCGGATTACATTGGCATCCAATACACCTGTTTTTTCATCGAAAGCCAGAGAGCTTACGGCTCTGGCTGTGTAAGGGCCAAACCCGGGGAGTTTGAGAAGATCTTTATAAGTTTTGGGAAAAAATTTTTGTTTGTGGATAATTTGTGCCGCTTTATGCATGTTTTTGATTCGGGAATAATAACCCAGTCCGGACCAGTAAGGGATCACCTCCTCTAATGGAGTTTCAGCCAAAGCTTTTAAGGTTTTAAATTTTTTTATGAATTTTTCGTAGTAGGGAATCACTGTGTTCACTGTCGTTTGCTGTAACATTACTTCTGAGACCCATATATGGTACGGATTTCTCTTTGGTTTTCTCCAGGGTAAAGCCCTTTTATTTTTTTCATACCATTTTATGAGGGAAGTGGTGACGGACTGGTTAGTATTCATGGTTTACCTTATTGGCTGGATTCCCGCCTTCGCGGGAATGACGTGCCCTGTAGGAATGATGTGCCTTGTGGGAATGATGGTGTTTTTAAAATAATCAATCTCCTTGAAATTTCTCTAGTAAAAAATTTTCCAGTTCCGGGAAATGGTCTTTGTTTTTTATAGTTCCTTGAGCAAAGCGGGGCTGCCCCCCTCCTTTTCCCTCCAGGAAAGGAGCAATGGTGTTTTTTAAAATTTCTCCTGCGGAAATGTGTTGCTGCAGCTCTTTAGAAACAGTGATGACCAAGGGGTATTGCTCTTTTCCTTCTCCCAAAACCACTACTACGGCTGGTGTAGAGAGTTTGGATTTAAGGTTGTCGGCCATTTCCGCCAATATTTTCCTATCTTCTACAGGTAAGGCCACACTTAAGATGTTTGCTTTTATGTCTTGGTATTGAAAAGGCTTGGCTTTTTTTATCATTTCATTTGAATTGGTAGAGGAGTTGAGGTTTTTCAATTGATCTTTAAGAAGTTTTATCTGTTGTTCTTTTTTTTCAAAATGGGAGAGTAGTTCTTCTTCTGATTCGTTGAAAACCTCTTTTAATTCTTTATTTTCCAGGTCTTTGACTTCAAGCGTGTTTTGCAATTTAGGAAGAGAGAGTTTTAAATATTTTCTTAATTCTTCATTTTGCCGAGCTAAAAAATTTTGTTCTTTGGTGATTTCCCTTTCTGAGTTTGATGAATTGAAAGAGTCATTGCCTGTTTTTGTTAAAATGTTGTTTTTTTCCTTGGTAGAATCTGTCTCTTTTGAACCTGCCCTAAATAAAAATATTTTTATTTTATGTTTTAGTTGTTTTATTTCTTCGTCTTTTTTCTTTAGATTGCGGATGAAAGGGTTTATAGCTTCCGATATGTTTGGCACAGAAAGGTTCAAATGCTCTCTTAGTTTTTTATTTTGTTTTTCCAATAGAATAAAAAGTTTCTCTGATATGTCGCTGGTGTAAGCTGTGATTCGCCTCACTCCGGACTGCACACCTGTTTCGGAAATGATTTTAAACCGGCCGATATCGGAGGTTTTTTTGACGTGAATACCTCCGCAAAACTCAAAGCTCTTTCCCATTCTGATTGTGCGAACTTCTTTTTCATAATTTTCCCCGGCAAGAGATAAGGCTCCTTTACGGGTGGCTTCTTCGTAAGAGTAAGTGGCATCAGATACGGGATCTCCGGATGTGATTTGTTCTGTTACTTTGTTTTCGATTTTCTTTAATTGATCCGGGCTAAGAGGTTTGGGATAGCTAAAATCAAACCTGAGTCTCCCTGGTTCCACAAGGGAGCCCATTTGTCTGGTGGATGTACCTAAAGCCTCTCTTAAAGCTTGGTGAAGAAGGTGAGTGGCGGAGTGGCTGGTGGTGATAAGCCGGCGGTGATCTTTATCTACAATCATCTCACAGGGTTGATCTTTTATAATTTCATTTTTTAAAACTTTTATTTTATGGATGATGAGATTCCCTTCTTTTTGACAATCCAAAACTACTGCTTCGCCGGTTTCTGTTTTTATTGTACCTCTATCTCCAATAGGTCCCCCTCCTTCGGGATAGAAGCAGGTTTTGTTTGTTATAATCCACCCTATTTCTTTTTCTTTTATAGAATGAGAATTAATATCTTCTATAGGTGTAGTTATTTTTCTAGGTTGCGGTTGTATAAATAAAATTTTTCCGGTGTTTTTATCTGTTTCGTAACCAATAAATTGTGTTTTGTGGTTTGTACCTAGTAAATTAGTGGCTCCTTTCGCACATTCTTTTATTAATTTTGGTTCTTTCTTTTCTAAAATGTCTTTTCTTATTTGTTGGATAGCGTATTGTTTTAAATCTTCCAAACTGAGATCACTAACCATAAAACCCTTTTCTTTGGCGATAAGGCGGGTAAGGTCAGGAGGAAAGCCGTATGTGCTGTAAAGGTCCCAAACGATAGGGTCAGGAATATTTTTATCTGATAGATTTTTTATTTTTTGAAGTAAAATATTTTTCCCTGTCTCCAGGCTTTCGGTAAATAACTCCGCTTCCTGTTTGATAGTGGAATCAATTATCTTTTTGTTTTGATTTAATTCCGGATAAATTTCATTCATTAAGTGGATCGCCTGTTCCGCCGCCACACATAAAAGATTTTTATTTGATTTTAATTTGTGGCTGTAAAAAAGGGCCCTTCTTAAGATGCGTCTTAAGACATAGCTGGCTCCCTCGCTTCCGGGAAGCACTCCATCGCAGATAAGAAAAGAGATAGCGCGGCTGTGATCCGCTATGACCCGAAAAGCGGTTTGATCTTCTGTTTTTTTGGCTTCAGTAAGATCATATTTTGTGCCTAAAGCTTCCTCTAAAGATTCTATAATCCCTTTAAAGAGATCTGTGTGATAATTGCTGTTTTTCCCTTGTAAAACGGCTGCCAGCCGCTCCATTCCCATGCCCGTGTCAATACAGGGTTTGGGAAGGGGGGTTTTTCTTCCAGTATGGTCTTCATTAAATTCCATAAACACCAGGTTCCATATTTCCGTCATATCTTCCACAGTGGGATTTTTTTTATCTCCCTCGTAGTAGTAAATTTCCGAGCAGGGACCACAGGGGCCGGTCTCTCCCATGCGCCAAAAGTTATCTTTTTCTCCCAAAACAAATATTTTTTCTTTTGGGATTTGTTGATTTTTCCGCCATAAATTGAAACTTTCTGTATCATCTTTAAATACACTGACCCACAATCGGTTTTTGGGAAGGCCCAGTTCTTTGGTTAAAAAATTCATGGCATAGTCAATGGCTTCTTTTTTAAAATAACTGCCGAAAGAAAAAGACCCGATCATTTCAAAAAAAGTGTGGTGGTAAGGGGAGTGTCCCACTTCCTCCAGGTCGTTGTGTTTTCCTCCCGCGCGAAGGCATTTTTGAATACTGCAAACCTGTTCCGCCGGAGGAGGCTTTAAACCCAGGAAAGAGTCTTTAAACTGATTCATTCCTGCGTTGGTGAATAAGAGGCTGGGATCTTCTTTTGGAGTCAGGCTGGAACTGGGCACCCAGACATGACCTTGATCTGTGAAGTAATGTTGAAACTTTTTTCTAATATCCCGGCTGTTCATATTTTAAGTGACCTTATTTTTATATTCATAGACAACTTTTTTTATTATTGACTCTTCAAAACCTCTATAAGAAAGGAAGCGATATATTTTGTTTATTTCTTCTTGTGAGGAGTGTTGTATCTTACCAAACTTTTTTTTCACCCACCATTGACATTTTTCCTCTTCCCGCTCTTCTTGTTTTTGAACAGGAGGGAGTTGCTTTTTCTTTAATGCGGCTTGAATAAAGAGCCACCCTTTATTTTTTTTATGTAGTTCATCAGCTAACCGGGAAGCCAGTTCTTCCGGTTCAGGGATCCATTTGTTTTCCCTGGCTACCTGGATCGCTTTTTCAATTTCCGAATTATTAAAATTTTTTATCAGTTTCCGCTTCAATTCATGCTCTGAGTGAGCTCGATAAGCAAGATAAGTTTTTATTTTCTCCATAAGGATTTTTTCGGAGGTTTCCTTTTTCATTATTGGTTACAGTTAATATTTTTCAGGAATAAAATCCAGTTTTATTTTTTAGGATTGGGTTTTTATTTTTAATGGGATTTCTCTTTCCTGGGTTTTGGTGTGTTCAATTCCAATTTTAGATGTGTGTTCACTGGAAGGCGGAGATTTTTTGTCTTTCTTATTGTTTGCCCATCTATCAAAATTATTATCAAATGAGATCCCTGAAGTAGCCATCTTTATTTTTTCAGGAGAGGAGGAATTTCTGGAAGCCTCTTCTTCAGATATAAGGTTTGATTTTAGCATTTTAATTAAGTGTTGATCAAAAGTTTGCATCCCCCAATGGAGGTGACTTTTGTGCATGATGTGTCTTATTTTTTCTATGGAGGGATCTGTCTGAATTTCTCTTTGTATAATGGAATTGTTAACTAATATCTCCACTACGGGCAAGTAACCGGACTCGTCTTTTTTCATAATTAACCTTTGGGCAAAGACGGCTCTTAATGTATTAGATAAAACCAATTTTGCCATATTTTGTTCTTCTCCTGAAAATACACTTAAAATTCGAGAGACTGTTTCCGCGGCTTCCTGTGTATGAATAGTGGAAAATACCAGGTGCCCTGTTTCAGCTGCGTTAAGAGCACTGGTGATAGTGTCTTTAGCTCTTAACTCGGAGAAAAGAATGATGTCCGGGTCCTGCCTTAATGTGGCTTTTAAAGCCAGGTTGGGATCATAACAATCCACTCCCATTTCTCTTTGAGTGATAAGGCTATGATGATCCTGAATAAGGAATTCAATAGGATCTTCAATAGTGATGATATGTTTGTTCCTGGTTTTATTGATATGATTAATGATAGCGGCCAAGGTGGTTGACTTACCAACTCCGGTGGCCCCGGAAATAAGCACTAAGCCTCTTTCTGTTTTGTCTATTATTTTTAGCATTTCTTTTGGAAGATTTAGTTCATCAAAAGTGGGAATGTCATGGGGAATGTGTCTTATAACTATTCTAAGACTTCCTCTTTGAAAAAAGACATTAAAACGGAATCTTCCCACTCCTTTAAGTCCATAACCTACATCTACAGAGCCTTGTTTTCTTAACTTTTCCTGGTGTGTATCGTTTAAGATGGGCAGGATTAACTGCTCCATAACCTGATAATTAACTGTGGGAAAGTCATTACTGAGGACACAGAGTTTGGATTGTTTTCTCATAATAGGGGGAACCCCTACTTTGAGGTGTAGATCGCTGCCACCTTTTTTTGTTAATTCAGTTAATAAGTGGTTTATATCCATTTGTTTCTCTGTTCTTTATGGTTTTTTGTTTCTTTAAAAAGAATCGGTGTATTGCAGATTCGATTTGAGTTCTTTTTGTATAAAATGTTTTTGTTGCTTTAATATTTGTGGGTTTTGGTTTACTTTTGGTGGTGGCCGATTGGGGATTGTTATTGAAGCGGAAAAAATAAAGGGGATTTAAGGGTGTTTTCCACATCTGTGTTTAAGGAATTGGAGCAAAAAGCGGCTGATATTCATGTTGCTTTTAAACAAAACGGGCATACTTTGGCTTTAGCTGAAAGCTGTACGGGAGGGCTTCTTTCCTACCTCCTGACTATAAAAGAGGGAGCCAGTGCTTTTTTTCTGGGTTCTGTGGTGAGTTACTCTTACTCAGCCAAGATAAAACATTTGGGAGTACCTTCTTCCTTACTTGATCAGAAGGGGGCGGTTAATGAATCTGTCTGTCGTTTAATGTCACAAGGTGTTAGGGGAAAATGGGGGAGTGACTGGGCTTTGTCTGTTACGGGGGTGGCCGGACCGGGGAAAATGGAAAAAGATCCTCCCGTGGGAGTGGTTTTTGTCGGTCTTTTGGGGCCGGATTGTGATCAGGTGGAACAGCTTTTGCTAGATCAGAAAAATCGTCAGGACATACGGCATCAATCTGCCATTTTTGCATTGGATTTTTTGTGTTCTCGTATCAGAATGGGCACACAGGAAAAATAGGAGGGTAAAAATTATGAATGAGAAACAAAAAGCACTGGATTTGGCTATCACATCTATTGAGAAACAGTTTGGAAAAGGCTCCATTATGAAGTTGGGAGGAGGGCAATCTATTTACGATAATGTGCCGGTTTACAGTACCGGTTCGTTGGGTTTGGACATTGCTCTTGGTATTGGAGGACTGCCTAAGGGAAGAGTGGTGGAAATTTTCGGGCCGGAAAGCTCCGGAAAGACCACCTTAGCTTTGACGACGGCAGCTCAGGCTCAAAAGATGGGTGGTACAGTGGCTTTTGTGGATGCGGAACACGCTTTGGATATAAACTACGCTGGAAAATTAGGAGTGAAGGTGTCTGATATGTTGATATCTCAACCGGATGCCGGAGAGCAGGCTTTGGAAATTACGGAAACTCTTGTTCGTTCCGGAGCGATTGATGTGCTGATTGTGGACTCTGTTGCCGCTTTAACTCCCAAAGCGGAAATTGAAGGGGACATGGGGGATTCTCATATGGGATTGCAGGCGCGCCTTATGTCTCAAGCTCTTCGTAAATTAACGGCAGCTATTAATCGCAGTGGTACTTTGGTTATTTTTATTAACCAGATTAGGATGAAAATAGGTGTGATGTTTGGTAATCCGGAAACCACTACAGGTGGAAACGCTTTAAAATTTTATTCTTCTGTTCGCCTGGATGTAAGGAGAGTCGCCGCTTTGAAGAAAGGGGATCAGGTAATAGGGAATAAAACAGTAGTGAAGGTGGTTAAAAATAAGATGTCTCCTCCTTTTGCCCGTGCCGAATTTGACTTAATGTATGGGGAAGGCATTTCCCAGGAAATGGAATTGTTGGACTTGGCTTGTAAGAAAGACATCGTACAAAAATCCGGAGCCTGGTACAGTTTTGAAGGAAATAAGGTTGGCCAGGGCCGTGATCTGTCCAGGGTGTTTTTAAAGGAAAACCCTTCTGTCAGAAATAAAATTAAGCAGGCGGTCTTTAAAGCTTATGATGTGAAAATAGCCAAGCCAAGCAAGGAATCCAACCCAGTTGGAAGATCGGGAAAAACTGTTTCTCCGTAAAGCGGTATAACACTAGTGGTTTTTTCTTTTTTTCCGGAAAAATTCTTTTAGTAGAGTTGCGCTTTCTTCCTTTAAAATTCCGGATTGAACTTCCACACGGTGGTTGAGACGGGGGTCCTGTGTGATCTCGTAAAGGGAATGAACCGCGCCGGCCTTCGGGTCTTTACAGGCATATACCAGACGTTTCACACGGGCGGCGACCAGGGCTCCGGCACACATCGGGCAGGGTTCCAAAGTAACATACAAAGTGCAGTCGTTCAGGCGCCAGCGATTTAATTGTGAGGAGGCCTTTTCTATAGCCAGAATTTCCGCATGGGCTGTGGCTTTTTTTAAATTTTCTTTTTGGTTAAAAGCGGAGGCAATAATCTGATTTTTATGGACGATGATGGCTCCTACAGGTACTTCTCCCTGTTTTTCTGCTTTTTTAGCCAATTTAAGGGCTTCTTTCATAAAGAGCAGATCGTGTGTATTTTCTTTCAAAAAGCACCTCTTTATTGTAAATCAGTTTTGAGTTTTCCGGCTTTTAAGTCGGTATATAAGGTGAATTATCATGAATTTTTCCAGGCCTAACTTGTGTTTGAGAGTATTATCTGCTATGCATGGTTGTTTGTTGAGTAAAAAATGGGCCAATTAAACTTTGGTTTTCCCTATATCTGTGGATTTGTTTCAATAGAAAAACTAAGAGAAGGTGGTGAAATCTGTGCCTCGTGTGAAAATTCGTGAAGGAGAGCATTTTGAACAGGCTCTTCGGCGTTTTAAAAAGTCGTGTGAGAAATTTGGAATTCTTTCTGAGATCAAGAAGCGGGAATTTTATGAAAAGCCCAGTGTGTCCAGAAAGAAGAAAGCTCTGAATGCCCGAAGAAGATCATTGAAAAAGACCAAGAAGTTTGGAGTTTGAGATGAGTGTATCTTCTTTAAGAGATCGTATTATGGCTGATATGAAATCAGCCATGAAGAGCAAAGACGCTTCTGCCCTTCAGGCTTTAAAATTGGTATATGCCGATTGCAAAAATAAAGAGATTGAATTGAAGACGGATTTGGATGACGCTCAAATGATTTCTCTTTTGAAAAAGCAGGTTAAACAATACGAAGAAAGTATTGAACAGTATGAAAAAGGGGGACGCCAGGAAGGAGCTCTTGAACAAAAAAAGAGACTGGAGCTTATTAAGTCCTATCTACCCAAAGCTCTTTCAAAAGAAGAATTGAAGTCTCTCGTAGATCAAACCATTGGGGAGTTGAAAGCCACGTCCATGAAAGAGATGGGATCGGTTATAAAAGCTGTGCAATCCCGCACAGCAGGTTCTGCTGACAATCGTCTTTTGGCGGAGTTGGTCAGAGAAAGATTGCAAGCCGTATGAGGAGAATCCCTCCTGAATTTATAGAGCAGGTCCGTTTAGCCAATGATATTGTGGATATTATTGGAGAGGATACTTTTTTAAAACAAACCGGTCATCGTTATACGGGGCTATGTCCTTTTCCCTCTCATAATGAAAAGACTCCCAGTTTTTCTGTTTCTCAGGACCGGCAGCTATATCACTGTTTCGGCTGTGGTCAGTCCGGAAATATTTTTACTTACTTGCAAGTCCGCCGCGGCATGCATTTTATGGAAGCGGTAACAACTCTGGCCCAGAGAGCCGGCTTGCCCTTGCCGGACAGACAAGAGGGGAGTGATAGACAATATTTGGAGCGAAAAAGGTTATTGGAAATTAATTTATCAGCCTGTGATTTTTATGAGAACCAGTTGCATAATTTGTCTGCCTCTCACCCTGTGAAAAAATATTTAAGAGAGAGAGGTTTATCAAATGAGACGGTGAAGCGGTTTCGTTTGGGATACGCTGGTGCCGGTTGGGATGGATTACTCTCTCATTTGAAAGCCCATACCGGTGATTGGGTTTTGGCGGAGAAACTGGGCTTAATTAGAAAAAAGAACGATCATTATTATGATTTTTTTCGTGGTCGTTTGATGTTTCCCGTATTTGCCAAAAATGGTCGGGATGTTTTGGGTTTTGGTGGCAGAACTTTTGATAAAGATCAAGCCAAGTATATTAATAGTGTGGATTCTTCTGTTTTTCATAAAGGTCGGACTTTTTATGGCTGGCAACATACCGCTTCGGTCATTCGGAATTTAGGAAGAGCTTTGGTGGTGGAAGGTTATACAGACTACTTAAGTTTATATCAAAGGGGTGTTCACAATGTTGTGGCGACCTTGGGAACAGCCCTGACAGAAGATCATGCCCGTTGGCTTTCTCAATATGTGGAGCAGGTTATTTTGTCTTTTGATGGAGATAAAGCCGGAGAGAAAGCGGCTGAAAGAAGTTTAAGTGTGTTGTTGTCTTTTGGGTTAGTTCCTAAAGTATTGAGAATGGAAGAGGGTATGGACCCTGACTCTTTTATTCGAAGTCATGGTGAAAAAGCTTTTAAGAAAAAAGCAGATTCAGCTCAGGATCTTTTTTTATATTTATTTTTAGAGCAATTAAAACAGTATCCAGCCGGAGTGGATCGTTTTGCTCTCATTCAAAAAATGGCTGGAATGTTGGCACAGACAGAGAATGCAGTGTTAAGGGAATATTATACTAATCGTTTTCTGGATAGTTTTGGTTTTGATGAAAAGGTGGCCAAACAGGCTTTGGAAAAAGCCATAAGGAAAAAAAGGTTAAGAAGGACCCAAAACTTTCGCTCTGAAGATGTCTCTTTTCGGGACAAGCAGATCTCTTCTTCCCAAAAAGAGGGAGGTGAATCTATTGAAGGGGGTCAAAAATTATCATCGATGAAGCAAAGCGAAGAAAAGTTTTCTTTTGAATCTGCTCCCAGATCGGAACTTTACCTTCTGATATTGGCTCTGCAAAATCCGGATTACTATAAAATGATAAAAAACTCAGGTGTCACTAAGCAGTTCAGCCATAATGGAGTGATTCGATTGTTTGAAGTGATACATGAGTATAGCAAACAGGAATTGGAATATTTTGAAGCGCTAACCCAGATTTTATCTGCGTATTTACAGGATCCGCGTGAGATTCAAAAAGAGATGTATCCTTCATTGACTTATTTATCCAAAGAAAAAGTAAAATTTTTTATTCAGGATTGTATTAATAAAGTCGAAGAAGAAAGGAAGCGTTTAAATTTGAAGAATATTACCGCCAATATGCGATTGGATCAGGAAAATGCGGAAAAATATTTGACAAAAATAGTTGAATGGACCAAGGAATCGAAGAATGTGGAGAATAAGATATGACAGATAAAAAGGTTTTAAATAAAAAAGAGGTCTCTAATGAAGCCAAGCCGGCTTTTTCCGTCGTTCATCAGATGGACTTATTGGACAGGGAATTGGTAAAGCTGGTTGATCTGGCTGGAAAAAATAAAAATATTTTACATATAGATGTTCTCAATGAACAACTGTCACCGGAATTAACAGATGCAAAAGTTCTGGATAAACTTATGTTGATGTTGGAGAAAAAAGCCATAGAGATAAAATATCCTTCCCTGATGAAGAATGGGAAAATGACGGAGGAGGCTTTATTTTCTGAAGAGGATAAAGATGAAGAGGAAAGTGAGTTAAAGAACTATAGAAATAATGACCCTGTTCGTTTGTATTTAAGGAAAATGGGTGGTGTGTCTTTATTGGATAGAACGGGTGAAGTGGATATTGCCCGTCGGATTGAAAAAGGGGAGAGAGAGATTATCCGTGCTATTTTAATGTGTCCGATGGGAACCAGTGAAGTGATTCGACTGGGTGATCATTTGAAATATGGGAGATTAAAAGTAAAGTCTATCTTTCGTGGTTTGGAGGATGAGGAACATCGTTATAACGAAAAAGAATATATTGATAAAATTTTTGAACTGATTGGCCATGTTAAAAAGTATCAAAAAAAGTCGGAAAAACATTTTTTAAAGATTCGGGATAAATCAAAAGATGCAAAAAAAGCCGAGCAGACACTGACTAAGATGAACAGTGAACTGATGAAGGAGTTTAAAAATATTAATTTTAACCGGAAAATTATCAATCGGATCGTTATAAAATTTCATAACCTTCTGGGAAGAGTGGAGGAACTGCAAAAAAGGGTAAAAACGTCAGTAGAAAAAACCTTTTCAAAGGATTTTGAACAGCTGAGAGAGACTTATTTTCTCATATATAAGAGTGATAAAGAAGCCTTTCGGGTGCAACAGGAAACGGGTTTAAGTTTTAAAAAATATAGGGATTTTTATCTTTCAGCGGAGGATGCCAGAAGCCGGTTGAGTCGCCTATATAAAGAAACATGGATGGATTACGAATGGATCAAAGATACCTGTACAGCTATTTGGAAGGGGGAACAGGAGGCGGATAAAGCCAAGTCAAAACTGGTGAAGGCTAATTTACGTTTGGTTGTTTCCATTGCGAAAAAATACACCAATCGGGGTTTGCAGTTTTTGGATTTGATTCAGGAAGGGAATATGGGGCTTATGAAAGCCGTGGACAAATTTGAGTATCGTCGGGGATATAAATTTTCCACTTACGCCACCTGGTGGATCCGTCAGGCTATCACCAGGGCTATTGCGGATCAGGCGCGCACCATTCGTATTCCGGTTCACATGATTGAAACCATTAACAAATTAATCAGAACATCCCGATACCTTATTCAGGAGTTGGGTCGTGAACCCACGCCTAAGGAAATTGCAAAGAAAATGGAGATGCCCGTGGATAAAGTAAGAAAAGTTTTGCGTATTGCAAAAGAGCCGATCAGTTTGGATACCCCTTTAGGGGAGGAAGAGGATTCTCATCTAGGTGATTTTATAGAGGATAAAAGTGTTATCAATCCTTCATCCGCTATTGTGAATTTGAATTTGATAGAACAAACGAGAAGGGTTCTATCCACTCTGACTCCGCGGGAGGAGCGAGTGCTGAGGATGCGGTTTGGAATTGGGGAAGAAAGTGACCACACTTTGGAGGAAGTGGGACAGGATTTTAATGTTACTCGGGAAAGGATTCGTCAAATAGAAGCCAAGGCTCTACGTAAATTAAGGCATCCCAGTCGTTCGGACAAACTGAAAACGTTTGTGGACACGGACAACGAAATGGATGCGGATGTAGATGAATAACTTGCGTTTTGAATATTTTTCATTATAGTTTTTATTGCTCGGGGGCTTAGCTTAGTTGGTTAAAGCATCCGGCTCATAACCGGAGGATCAAAGGTTCGAGTCCTTTAGCCCCTACCACTTACGCTCTTAACTCTTGAAATTACTTAGATTTGCCTATTCTTTGATAATTCTTGCTTGTTTATGTTCCAAATCTATTGAGTCCCAACACGTTCCACAAGCTTCATTCACTCTTGCCCCTGTTAAAATCATAAAAAGAGCGAGTCTCCAATAGACAGGATTGCTTCTTTGTTCTTTCAACCACAGAACAAAAGCTCTCAATTTTTCCGGCTTGGCGTAATAATCCGATCTTCTTGGCTGGACAGGTTTGTAATAACAAAGCTGCCTGGGCTTTTTTGTAATGAGGCCGCGACAAAAAATTAAAGTTTTTCTATAAATTTCCGATAAAATTTATTTCCAAATCACGAGTTGTGTACACATGCTTTTTTGTTAATAAGGGTGTTTTTATGAAAAATTTCTTTACAAGATTACTCAAAAAATTAAAAAAATCCAGGATTCAAAACAATTTAAGAAATAAGTTAACTCCATTTATAATCAACTTAAAGTATTGCGACAGAAGAGGAAAAGAAATAAAAAGCTTAATTAAAGTTATTTCTAATAACAAAGGCTTTTCTCTTATAGAGGTTCTCATAGTTGTTTTCATTTTATCCTTTACTAGCTTGGCCATATTAAAAACTTTAGATATTAGTTTATTATCTTCTAATTTAAGTAATTCCCTTGTGTCTGATGCGGATTTAAAAACAGCCATACATCATGTCTTGAAGCCCGATCAATGTGAAAGAAATTTACATCCTGATAAGCTTACAAACGTTAATACTAATAGCAAGACTGTTTCTCTTCTTAAGAAATACAAAGACCCTGCTGATCCCTCCAACCAAGAGGGAGCACAGTTAATAAAGTCAGGTGAAACCTTTAGAGATTACCTGGATATTATAAAAATAGAGTTGGCTGGTCCGGAGACAGACATACAAAGAGAATTTAAAGTGTATTACAAAAGAAAGAAAGTGAAACACTTAAGTACGAGGGAGAACAATGTTTGTAATAGCACTGATCAGTCTGGCTGTTATGTCAACACATGTAACATAGAATATGAAACACACACCGTAGGGGCAGTGACAAGTGTTACCACTTGCACTGTTTTGAATTGTTTTAATATCACAAACAGCCAATCTCCAGACTGCTATACAGTGGATAAGTCTGACGAGACGCTGTTGCTTTCTGATGTTAATGCGGAAAAGAAGGGACGTACTTTAATAGGTTGTGGTGGTACAAATAACATAGAAAAAAGTGGGACAGTGGCTTTTGGATTTGGGGCAGGAATGTCTAACACTACAGGTCACTCCAACACTTTTATCGGCTATAGAGCAGGACATTCCAACACCACGGGAAGTAACAACATTTTTTTAGGCCGTGAGGCGGGAAAGGCCAACACCGGGGGGGACAGTAACACTTTTTTAGGCCATAGCGCAGGACATTCCAACACCACGGGAAGTAATAACATTTTTTTAGGCCGTGAGGCAGGAAGAAATAACACTACGGGGCTGGAAAACGTTTTTATCGGCTATAGAGCAGGATATCTCAACACCACGGGAGGTAGTAACACTTTTTTAGGCCGTGAGGCAGGAACAGGTAACACTACGGGGCACACCAATACTTTTTTAGGCCATAGCGCAGGACGCCTGAACACCACGGGGAAAAACAACACTTTTTTAGGTTTTGGAGCAGGGTCCATTAATACCACGGGGGAACTAAACACTTTTTTAGGCCATCTGGCAGGACATTCCAACACCGAGGGGAATTTCAACATTTTTTTAGGTCAGTCGGCGGGATACTCCAACTACAAAGGGGACAGTAACACTTTTTTAGGCTTTAAGGCAGGACATTCCAACACCACGGGAAATAATAATATTTTTTTAGGCAATCAGGCAGGTGACACTGCTGATTACGTTGATAAAGACAATAAATTTGTTATTGGAAATAACCTCCATAGAGTATGGATCACAGGAACTATTGGCACCACTACTTTTAAAATAAACAACAGGCAAGTGAGTCTTCAAGGCAGTTCCCGAACATTAAAGAAGAATATCAAGGTTTTTAAAGATTACAATTCATCTTTAAAAAACATATTGAATACTCCCCTTTACACTTATGAATACAAGGATGATCTCCCGGATAAAAAAAGAATGGGGTATATCTCAGAGGATTTGCCGAAAAGTTTACAGATACTTGAAAAGGGCGAAGTCTCCCGTCCTGATATGCCTTCCATATACGGAACGCTTTGGGCCTCTATCAAAGCTCTTTATTTCCATATCAAAGACTTTCAAAAGGGAGTTTCAGAGAAGTTTAAAGTCGTTTTAAAGGAGCTTAAAGACTTAACCCCTGTGGTTAAAAATAATGAGAAGGTAATAACAGAAATACAAACAGAAATAAAAGCTTTGAAAGAAGCGAATAAACAAATAAAAGCAGAAAACAAAAAATTAAAACAAAAGATAGACAAGATATTGAAAAATAAAAAGGCAAGAGATGGAATACAATAAAATAATCAAGTCTTAATTTGGATTTTTAAAAAATAATATTTTCGATTTCTTTTTTTGTACCAATTGGATCCGGTATTAGTTTAAAAACAACGGGGGAGCCTCCCGTACCTCTAAACTCCAGATCTCCATACTTAATTATTCTTCCCAGAATGGATTGTCTGATCTGTATATTTTCAATTCTTTCATTCCTGAGTTCATCTGTGTCTGTGCGGATAAATCCGGTTTTAAAGATAACTCTCCTGTCTGTTACCGCGTTTTCAGTGGTTTTATATTTAATAAGATAACAAAGTAAACCAATAGCTGAGGGGACCAATAAGCACATAGAAATAATGATTTTATACCGTTCTGTATCAATAAAGAGGGATCTTAGCAGGTATAGAGAGGATGAAACATTAGTTATAAATAAGAGAATGGGCATCAGGGAAAACCAAAAAATCCAGTGACACTTTTTTATCAGGATGATTTTTTCATCTTCTGATAAAGTTTTTTTAATGTACGACATATCTCACCTCTTTTTTTAAAGTTAGTCTTTTAAAAATCTTCTTAAAGGCTTTCCAATAACACTTTTCGGGATCTCACTGATAAATTGAACTTGCTTGGGTATTTTATAAGGAGCCAGGTGTTTTTTGCAATAGGTTCTCAGCTCTTCTTCATTTAGTGATTCTGTATTTTTTATAACAAAGGCTTTTACTATCTCTGTTCCTGTATTATCTTTTGCCGGTACAACCGCAGCTTCTTTAACGTCTTTATGGGATAAAAGCACTTCCTCCACTTCATTAGGGTATACTTTTAAACCGGAAATATTTATCATATCTTTTTTTCTGTCAATAATTTGAATCAGTCCTTCCTGATTCACTTTCACAATATCTCCTGTTTTTAGCCAGCCATCTTCAGTTAATACTTTTTTTGTTTCCTCTTCCTGCTGGTAGTATCCTTTCATAATCTGGGGCCCGTAGACCTCCAGCTCTCCTTCTTCATCTATTCCCACCAACTGTCCTTTTTCATTCCTGACTCGTATCTTTGTTTCCGGGAAAGGAAAACCGGCGTAACCTAAACTCACCTTATCCAGTTTGTTGCAACAGACGATAGGAGAGGCTTCTGTTAAGCCATAGCCTTCAATCAATAAACTGTTTGTCGTGGATTTCCATAATTCCTGAACAGGAACTTCTACAGACATACCTCCAGCTACAAAAATTTTCCAGGAATTAAAATTTATATCTTTAAACTTAGGGTGGGAAAGCAGACCTTTAAAAAGAGTGTTCACTCCCGTTCCTATAGTGAGAGGGTATTTCTTTAATGTTTTTATGAGGGAGGGAAGCTGTCTGGGATTGGCAATCAGAAGGTTGCTAAAACCATTTAGAAAGAATACAAGGCCGTTCGCTACCAAGGCAAAAATATGGTATAAGGGCAGAGCCGCCAAGGCTGTTTCTTTTCCTTTTTCCAGATTACTTAAGATCCATAATTCGCATTGTTTTATGTTGGATAAGATGTTTTTCTGGCTTAAACAGGCTCCTTTTGGAATACCTGTGGTACCTCCCGTGTATTGTATAAAAACAGTTTCTTTGAAATCTCTTTCCTGAATGTTTACTGGTTTTTTTGAACCTGTTTGTAAAGCTTTTAAAAAGGGGATACTGTTTTTAATATTTTTTTGATTTAAGGTTTTGGTTTTATATTTAAAAACAAAGTTAATGAGGGGCTTTTTGGGATAAGCCAACATGTCTCCCGGGCCCGTTACAATTACGGATTTAAGACTTGTTTCATCTATAAAAGTTTTAAGATTTTCGACATTACTGGGTAAAAGCACAATACCTTTGGCTTTGGTCTCTTTAATAGGGCCTGACATTTCCCTGGCTGTGTAAAGAGGGTTCATGTTGACTACGGTCAGACCGGATAAAATAGCCGCCCACAGACTGACAGGGTATTGCAGTAAGTTAGGTAACTGGATTACAAAAGCATCTCCTTTTTTTAGACCCTGGCTTTGCAGGTAAGCAGCCAAGTGCAGAGACTTTTCCCTTAATTCCCGGAAAGTGATTTTTTTATCAAAGCTTATAAAAGCGGTTTGGTCTTTAAACTGTGAGCATGTTTCTTCAAATAACTGAATTAAGGTTTTATCCAGAGGAGGAAGAACTTCAGGAACACCAGGTGGATAATTTTTTATCCAGATCTTTTCCATGGTTTTATATCATAAAAGATTTACTCTCTATCGTAAATGAGATTTTAATTGATAAAAACGGGATAATGGAAGTTTATTTAGCTGGAACTGGCACAGTTATCGCAGAACTGACAAGCAGGCGTGTCAGATTCCCCGAAATATTGACCCATTATTTTTTTTCGACACTCCGTGCTTTTCGCGTAATCCATCATTTTTTTTAAATGAATAAGCTGATGTTTTTCTTTTTGCTCCAATAAGGAAGAATCGGGCCAGTTTTTTGGTTCTTCCAATATTTGAAATCCATTTTCATTTTCAGTTAGGTAGTTCCATCTTTTTAGTAAATTTACAGATGTTTCCACGCGAAAATCATGTCGATTATGGAAATTTAATTGCCCCCGAATATAGTCCAAGCCAAAACTATGCACTTTGTCTGGTTGACTTTGAATGATCCTGAATACCTGCTGAATAAAGGACAGGGAAGGATTAGACCATTTGATAAAGTTCATGCCGATACTTAAATCATCTTCATCGTAAAGCAGGTGGCAGAAGGCGGATTCATTATCTCTTCCCGCGCGCCCTGCTTCCTGATAATAGGATTCAAGGCTGGTTGGAATTTCAAAGTGGACAATAAGACGTATGTTTTTTTTATCAATACCCAGGCCGAAAGCCGGTGTAGCCATAATAAGAGGTGTCTCTCCTTTTAAAAACGCAGATTGATTTTGGTGCCTGGCTTTGGGGGGCAGCTGACTGTGATATTTAACGAAAGGAATGTTTAAATTTTTTATTTGTTGTGCCGTTTTTTCCAGGGTTTGAATAAGAGAGAAATAGATAATAGCCGGTTGGTGTTTTTTTATGAGTTTTTCAAGAGTGGAGATTTTGTTTTCCATTCCCACTATAGTTTGGGCACCGAAATACAAATTGGGTCGGTAAATACTTTGCTTGAAAATTTTTGTGTCAGAAGGAAGACTTAAGTTTTTTAAAATATCCTTTTGGGTTTTTAGGCTGGCCGTGGCGGTAAGAGCTATAGTAGTTGGTTCCCCCAGGGATTTTCTTATTTCCCCCAGACGGGAGTAGTCCGGTCGAAAATCATGACCCCACTGGGAAATACAGTGAGCCTCATCGATAGCCATGAGAGAAATATTTTGTTGTTTTATCACTTTCATAAAGTCTTCTTTTTGAAACCTCTCCGGTGTGACATAGAGTAAGCGATACTTGTTTGTACTTGTGTTTTTAAGAATTTGTTTTTTTTCCTCTTTGGAAAGTGCGGAATGGAGAGCTGCCGCGGGAATTTGCTTTTGTTTTAACTGACTTATCTGATCGTTCATAAGAGCAATGAGGGGGGATACGACCAGTGTCAGTCCTTCTTCCTTTATCAGCGCCGGTATCTGATAACACAAACTTTTACCCCATCCTGTGGGCATGATGACAAGGCAGGATTGTTCTTTTGTGATCCATGAGATGATTTTTTTTTGTACAGGTTTAAACTCTTTGAATCCAAAGAATTTTTGAAGTATATGGTCGGGATTCATAAGTGTCTTTCCTGTTAAGCAGGATCTATAAGGTGAAGAGATTTGAACTTAGTGAGTTTATCATATCTGTTTATTCTGTCAAAAAAGGAGAAACCCGGCCCGGGGGCTTATTTTTTAATCGATCTTTGCAGTTATTTATACCATTTCGTAGTATTACTGAATTATTTGGATAAAAAAGCTTGCAAAAAAAGAGATAATTAAAATAAAAAGAACTTTATCAGACCATTTTAGCAATAGCTTGCAGGGAGCCATAAAAAGCGGTAAGAGTTTTGGCTTTCTTCAGTATTATTTAAAAAATGTTTTTTAATAAAATGGTATTTGTGAGCAGATACTAAATATAGCTTTGTTTTTAATATAGATAAGTTGGAAAAAGAGAGGAAAAAAATGAGTAAGAAGTGGAATGTTGAAAAAGTACGTAATATTGGAATTTCCGCTCATATTGATTCCGGAAAAACCACTTTAACAGAAAGAATTTTATTTTATACCGGCCGTATTCATGCCATCCATGATGTGCGTGGAAAAGACGGGGTGGGTGCCAAGATGGACTCCATGGAGCTGGAAAAAGAAAGAGGTATCACCATTCAGTCTGCGGCCACCAATGTAAGTTGGGGGGATTACGATATCAATATCATTGATACCCCAGGACATGTGGACTTCACTATTGAAGTGGAAAGGTCTTTAAGGGTTTTGGATGGGGCTATTTTGGTTTTATGTGGTGTTGCCGGAGTGCAATCTCAGTCCTTCACTGTAGATCGTCAGATGCGCAGGTATAAGGTGCCCCGTATTGCTTTTGTGAATAAGCTGGATCGGGCCGGGGCGAATCCTTTTCGGGTTAGTGAGATGCTAAGGGAGAAGCTTAATCATAATGCCGTTTTGATGCAAATTCCGATTGGACTGGAGGAAAAGCATGAAGGAGTGGTGGATTTAGTAAAAATGAAGGCCTTCTACTTTGAAGGAAAAGAAGGAGAAAATCCGGTTAGTAAAGATATTCCGGAAAATTTACAAAGTCAGGCCAAAGAATATCGTTTAAAGATGATAGAAGCTTTGTCAGACTTTGATGATACACTGGCGGAAAAGTTTCTTAATGAAGAAGATCCCAGTGAAGAGGAAATCCGTGCAGCTACCCGTAAGGCTACCATATCTTTAAGTGTGACCCCTGTATTTATGGGTTCTGCTTTTAAAAATAAAGGGGTGCAGTCGGCCTTGGATGCTGTAGTGGATTATTTGCCCAGTCCCCCTGAAGTGGAAAATAAGGCATTAGATCAGGCGGAAAATGAAAAAGAAGTGATTTTGTTACCTGATCCCGCAAAACCTTTTGTGGGTTTGGCTTTTAAATTAGAGGATACCCGGTTTGGGCAGTTAACTTATATGAGACTCTATCAGGGAACGGTGAAGAAAGGGGATTTTATATATAACATACGGACAGGGAAGAAAGTAAAAATCCCTCGTATTGTTTATATGCATGCTGATGAGATGGAGGACATTGACTCCTCGGTTGGGGGGGATATTGTGGCTTTTTTCGGAGTGGATTGTGCTTCAGGGGATACTTTTTGTTCCGAAGATATACAGTACACAATGACTTCCATGTTTGTACCGAACGCCGTTATTTCTATGGCTATTGAGCCTAAAGAGCGTAGTGCTACCGGTAATTTTAGTAAAGCCTTGCAAAAGTTTACCAGAGAGGACCCCACCTTTCGGGTGCGTAGGGATGAGGAGTCCGCACAAACGGTTATTTCCGGTATGGGTGAGCTGCATCTGAATATTTATGTGGAAAGAATGAAGAGGGAGTTTAAGTGTGAAGTCAATGTAGGCCAGCCACAGGTAGCCTACCGGGAAACCATTACAAAATCTGTGGAGTACGAATACACTCATAAAAAGCAAACGGGAGGAGCCGGGCAGTTTGCCAAGGTAGTAGGTACTTTTAATCCTCTGCCGGTGAATGAAGAACAACAATATGAGTTTGTTAATAAGATTACAGGTGGACGGATTCCAAGAGAGTATATTCCCGCCGTGGACCGCGGTTTTCAAGAGCAGATGCAAAAAGGTCCTTTGATCGGTTTTCCTATTTTGGGGGTTCAGGCTATTTTATCCGATGGGGCTTATCACGATGTGGATTCCAGTGAACTGGCTTTTAAAATTTGTGCTATGGCGGCTTTTCGGGAGCATTTTCCCAAAGCCCGGCCGGCTGTTTTGGAG
>JANQSP010000041.1 GCA_028283955.1 Bdellovibrionales bacterium | reverse complement strand
ATCCAAAGGGTTATAGGGCCGAACCAAAGGAGCCAGGAGGGCACAAAGTAAAATAAAGCCTAAACCACTTAGGCCAATGAGAATTCGAGTATTGGTTTTTTTCAAATCACTTTCTCCTCTAAACCGGCCTGGAGTAAAAAATTTCAACTGAAAACATCGTTATTAGCCTTTTCTCCTAAAACAAAATCCTCTTTTCCCGAAGTTACTCTCTCCTCTGAATCTGCCCTAATTAAAAGACCATTTTGGGGTGAATCCATAGATAAATTAAGTCCACGGTTAGGTTCACCAGCACATAAATAGAGGAAATGAGAAGCACAGCCCCCTGAACCACAGGGTAATCTCTTTTCTGAATGGCCTCTAAAAGCAAAAGCCCCAGGCCCGGCCAGTCAAAAATACTTTCCACTATCACCGTGCCGGTAAGAAGCGCCCCACTTTGAAGCCCCAGGACAGTAACAATAGGAACCAGAGCATTCTTCAAACCATGTCTTAGCCCCACCCCAAAATGAGACAGGCCCTTCGCTTTGGCGGTCCGAATGTAGTCTTTTTTCATGACTTCCAATAAAGCCGCCCGACTCATCTTAAGAAGGACAGCTCCCAAGGGTAAAGCCAGGCTCAAAGCCGGCAGGATAAAATATTTAAGGCTGTCTCCTCTTTCACTAACCGGAAGCCAGGAAAGCTTAAGAGCAAAAAACCAAATTAAAAGAGGGGCTAAAAAAAACACAGGTAAAGACATGGCTAAAAGAGAAACAAAAGAAAGTCCTGTATCCCACCAGCCTCTTTTTAAAACGGAAAAAAGCCCAGCCGGAATCCCCCAAAGGGCGGCCAGTAAAAGGGAAAAAAAGGCCAACTGACAGGTGGCGGGAAAGGCTTTAAAAAGCTCTTTAAAAACCGGCTCACCGGAATGAATAGAAACAGACAAATCTCCTTTTACAAGGTTCAGAAGAAATTGCGTATATTGTTTCCAAAGGCTTTGATCCAGGCCCAAATTTTTTTGTAGGTTTTCCCGATCCAAAGCGGAGGCCTGATCCCCTAAAATTAAATCCACCGGATCCCCCGGTACCAGATGAATAAGAAAAAAACTAAAACTGGAGGCCACAAAAAGCGCTAATAAGCTTAAAAGTAACCTTCGAACCACAGAAGACATATATGTAAAGCCCTGATGAAAAAAATTAAGACAAGCCCTGTTTTTTATTTTAACATTAAATGAGGATGAAAACACGGATAAGAAAAAAACTGCATCCTACGGGGCAGCTTTCCATTTTCGCTATCCTGATTTTTCAGGTGCTTTTTGTTTTATTTGCCATGTCCTTAAACATTGCCTTGGTGGTGCATGACAAAATCAACCTACAAAACTCAGTGGACCTGGCAGCTTACTATGGAGCCATGAAGCAGGCGGAAATGATGAACACGGTGGCTCATATTAATTATCAGATCCGTCAGTCCTGGAAACTTTTAAGTTGGAGATATCGGGTACTGGGGAGTATGGCGCAATCCTATTTTAACCCAGGTAGCCCTGTTGATACAGACCATATATTACGCCCTTATGAGCCTCCAAACACCCACAGAAGAGGCCCTCCTATTTTTTGTCTGGGACACCCCTGGTGGAATATCTTTGAAGGAGTAGGTAGTGATAAAATCACCAACAACAATGACCATATTTGTAGACTTATAGGTCATAGAACTCCAGCCATTACTGTCCCCCGTGTTGTAGGTACCCTGGGGAGCTTTTTGGGAATGCTCACCGGAGTAAGGAATATGGGTATCACAATAAACAATGACCTTGCACACCAATGCAAATTCTATGCCTATAACTCCTGGCTTTTGGGTATTATGTCCTTTATCCATTTTCGAAGGGACCAGGCCGCCCGAAAATACATGATACACGAATTGGCCAAAGTTATGAGCGGGGAA
>JANQSP010000025.1 GCA_028283955.1 Bdellovibrionales bacterium | reverse complement strand
GTTTTGAGGGGTATGAAGAACACTTTGAAAGAAAATCAAGTGTCGTTTTAAATCAAAAAAACAGGATCTTTTGTAATAACAAAGTGAAAAAGTTATCTCTTTATTTAGCGAATCGTTTTAGGAAAAGCAGAACAAATGTCCTAAAATAAAACATCTGATCTCAGGCAGGAAAATCTTGGTAAGTTGTTAATTTGACTTTAATCTTTTGGAATATAGTTTTTAAAAAAATAAAAAGCTAAAAAAGAGCTTTGATTTTCACGAAAAGCTTTTTACTCTTTAAGAAAGAGTGAATATTTTACAGAAAAGAGAAAATGGTAGTTATAGGTAGTAACTGCCATTTTTTTTTGTAAATCTTTGAAATAGAAAATATTTTAAGTTCTTTTTTCACTTCATTTTGAGTGTTCGGAGAGAAAAGGGGAGTCCAAAACAAAGAAAGTAAAACAGCAGTAAAAATATTGAAAGCAAGTGGTAGGGAAAAACAAAAACCTTCAAAAACCCAAATTTTTATAGAAAAAACAGTGTTAGTTCCGCTCATTTTGAGGTAAAATTAGCGGTAGAGGTAGAAGTAGCTCCTAAAAGGCAACAATTTCTTTTCTATAACTGGATGTTTTTATCAGTAAAATTCTAATGTAAAGTTAAGAAATGGCAGTGGGGTAATCACCGGTAAAACAGGCCGAGCAAAAGCCTTTTTCTCTTTGTGTTTTACTTTTCTCCACCTGTAAATCTTCCTGATCCTCCTGTACAGCTCTCATTAAACCCTCTGTGGAAAGAAAGGAAAGAGAGTCCACCTGTAAATAATTCTTTATTTCCTCTACACTCATTTTTGATGCAATTAATTCACTTTTTTCCGGAGTGTCCACCCCATAAAAACAAGGGCCCGTAATAGGGGGAGAGGATACACGAAAATGGATCTCTTTGGCTCCGGCCTGACGAAGCATCTTCACCACTGACTTGGAAGTGGTCCCCCGAACCAGGGAGTCATCCACCACCACCACCTTTTTTCCGGCGATGAGTTTCCTTTGAGCGCTGAGTTTGATCTTCACTTTAAAATCCCGAATGCTTTGAGAGGGATGAATAAAAGTCCTGCCTATATAGTGGTTTCTCACGATACCCATATCATAAGGGATGCCACTGGCTTCACTGTAACCAATAGCCGCCGGCACTCCACTGTCCGGCACCGGAATCACCAAATCCGCTTGTACCTGACTCTCCTTAGCCAAAAAACGACCCATGGCCTTTCGGCTTTGATACACATTTTTTCCAAAAACCTGACTATCCGGTCTTGCAAAATACACATGTTCAAAAACACATTGATGTAATGTTTTCTTTTTTTGTAAAAACAAAGAACATTCGCCCCTTTCCTTATCCACAATCCATATTTCCCCGGGTTCAATTTCCCGCACCAATTTGGCTCCAATTAAATCAAAAGTGCAGGTTTCCGAAGCCACCACCCAGGAAATATTCTCCTCCCCCTGCTCGTCTTTCCATTTTCTCTGCCCAAGAACAAGCGGCCTGAACCCCATAGGGTCCCGAGCCGCTATCAAAGAATCCTTTGTTAACAAAGTCAGACTATACGCCCCCTCCAGAAGAGGAAGACATTTGATTAATGCTTTCTCCAACTCCCCTTTTTCCTGTGCCAGTAAGTGAATCAAACATTCCGTATCACTGCTACTATAAAAAATACTCCCCTTGTTCATTAAATCTTTTTTCAAGTGGGGAAAATTAACAATGTTGCCGTTATGGGAAACCGCCAAAGGACCTGTGGAAAGAGCGGATGTTAAAGGTTGAATGTTTTTCTTCTTATCTCCTCCCTGAGTGGAATAACGGGTATGCCCGATCGCCGCCGAACCTTTTAACTTTTTTAAAACTCTTTCGTTAAACACCTCTCCCACCAAACCGGACCCACGGTGAATAAGATGCCTTCCCTTATGTAAAGAGACAATCCCCGCTCCTTCCTGCCCTCGGTGTTGTTGAGCATAGAGCCCAAGATAGGTCATCCAGGCCGCTTCCGGATCATTCCAGATACCGAATACCGCACACTTATCCTGAAAGTTTTTTCTCTCTTTATTCACTTATTTTCTTTCTCCTAAGAAAAAACATTCCAGCCCGTTTCATAAGCTTCCTTTAATTTGGAAACAGGCAGAGAAATATTTTTGTTAAAAG
>JANQSP010000008.1 GCA_028283955.1 Bdellovibrionales bacterium | reverse complement strand
GGATCTCAGTATAGCACCTCTTTGGGTACGGCTCATGTGCAAAGTCGCTCTCAAACTTCTGCCATTACTATTGTCACCGGAGGTGATGCCGGCACAGCGGAAGGGGATTTTGCCACTTGTTTGGTGTGGGCTTCCCGGCCGGATCATCCTTTGCCTATGTTGATTACGGTTCAAAATAACCAATGGGGTATTTCCACGGCTTATCAGGGACAGCATGGGGAAACCCATATTATTGATCGTGGGAAAGCTTTTAATATGGATACTGTATTGGTGGATGGAAATAATCCGGTGGAGACTTATCTTGCGTTACAGGAGAAAATAAAATATGTGCGTGAAAAACGTCGTCCGGTTTTATTGGAAGCGATGGTCTCCCGTTTATATGGGCATTCTTCCGCTTCCGGAGCTAACTATGTAAAGGGGGAGCCCTGTTGTATTGCCCTTTTTGAGGAGAGTTTGAAAAAGCAAAATCTGCTTACAGAAAAAGAAAGAAAACACACTTGGGATTCTCTTATAGAAGAAGCGAAGCAGGTTCAGAGGGAGGTAAAGGAGGAGTCGGACCCTTCACCGGAATCTATTTGGGACCATGTGTACGCGGATGGGGAAAACGCCGACTGGAGAAAATTTTAAAAGCTGTTTTTGGGAGATTAAGGTATGGCGAATATGGCACAGGCGATAAGAATGGCTTTGCACTATGGAGAAAAGCATCTTCATTTAAAAGATGTTTTTGGTCAGGATGTGGGGCCGCCTCTGGGTGGAGTTTTCACAGTGACTCAGGGTTTGGAGACAGCCTGGAATACCCCTTTGGATGAAAAAGGGATCGTGGGCACGGCTATTGGTATCGCTCTTACAGGGGAGCGCTGTGTGGCTGAAGTGCAGTTTGCTGATTATATTTTTAATACCATTGATCTTTTAAAATTGGCGGGCAATTGCCTGTGGTCTTCAAACGGACAATACGCTCTTCCTTTTGTGTTGATGACTCCGACGGGGGCGGGAATTCATGGCTCTATTTATCATAGTCACAGCTTTGAGTCCTGGGCCAGCCGTCTTCCGGGATGGAAGGTGGTTATGCCTTCTGACCCCTTATCCGCTTATGGTTTGATGTTATCAGCTATTGAGGACCCCAATCCGGTTTTGTATCTGAAGCCTAAGGCTTTGCTTCGAGTTAAGGGAAAAGAGAAAATTCCAGGTGAACCGGAGCAGGAGAGTCGGCTTCGTGAAATGATAGATGCTCCTTTAGGGGATCGAAGTGGTTGGAAGCCGAATTGGCCTTCCCTACGGGAGTATAAGGTTCCTATCGGAAAGGGGCGGATTATCCAGCCCGGTAACTCGATAACAGTGGTGAGTTTTGGCCGTTCTTTATATTTATGTCAGGAGGCTTTACAAAAGATGGATCAGCAGGAAAGAGAACAAGTGGAGTTAATAGATATGCAGTCTCTTTATCCTTATGATTGGTCTTTAATCAAGAAATCTGTTTTAAAAACAAAAAGAGTGTTGTTTGTTAATGAGGATACGGAAGTAACTAATTTCGCCGAGCATCTTTCTTATAGAGCCGGTAAGGAATTGTTTTACTCTCTTTATGCCGCCCCTCGTGTGTTAGCCGGAAAAAATCTACCGGGTATTGGACTTCATCCTAATTTGGAAAAGGCCACAGTTCCTCAAGTGGATGATATTTTATCGGCTATCCGGGATTTAGTACGGGAAACTCCTTAAACATATCATGTGAGAGTTTTTTATCTGGTAAAACCTCTTGCACATCTTCCGTGAGCCAGTTCAGGTCTGTAGATTGATAAAATAGTCTGTACATTTTTCAAATATTCCTTTTTATGGACAGGTAGGATTTTCTTTTTCTTCATAAACAGGTGTGTTATTTCTCTGTCGCGTCTGGGAGGTCTTTCTGACGGGTGTTCAACAGGATGATATGTCAAAACAGCCAAAACAAAATCCCGTAGTTCTTTAAATTCATTTGTTGTGCCGTCAAAAAGAAGCCAGCCTATAACAGCTCTTAGATCTTGAGTTTCGAGGATAGCCCTTGCATCGTAATAGGCTGCGTGCATATTCCCTTCATAGAACTGATTTGCAAATCGAATATAACCTTCCATATCTTTATACAATGGATTGACATTGCGGGTTTCAGTAATAAGGGCTTTTTTGATTCTCTTATAATAAGAGACTGTGTCGTTAAAGACGAAGGGAGGAATAGGAACAATGACTCCGGAGAAAGGAAGCCACCCTGTTGCCCTATGGAGGGCTTCGTTGTTGTCATTAAAAAAAGCCAAAACATTTTGATAGGCTTTTCTTATAGATTTCTTATAGAACTCTGAGGCAAATCTTATGAGCCCTTCCATTTCCGGGTATTGTTTAAAGTTGGCGTAATCCCTTTTATAATCTTCTATAGATCCACTAAAGTGGTACCAGTTCAGGGCTTTTTGTATTGAACGAGGGAGATAGGTGGAATGCGTATAGGCTGTACTTAGATCCCTTTTGGTGTGTTCTTCTGCATATACAAGGTATCCATCCTGTGTTTTGTATTTTTCTTTCAATTGTCCTTTTTGATCAAAGAAGGTTCTTATAATACTTTCTGTTTCTTCCGCTTTTCCAAAGATATATGTCCATTGGAAAACTCTATCGTATGGGGCTCCGGCAATGTATAGCTGTGTTTGCCAGGCACTTAGCATACTTCCTTTTGTGTATCTTTTTGCAAATTTTATTTGACCCTCTATGCCTATCCATTCCTTTTTTGGTTTTCCATTTTTATCAAAAAGAATGTTGTAGTATTTCCAAAATAGTCTACTGTTTTTCATTTGAGCTGAATTCACCCAACCTAATTGCAACCTTACGTCCTCATCAATATATATTCTGTATTCACCGGAAGTGGGATATGTGTAGTGTACGAATAATCTCCCTCTGCTATGGGCTTTATTCATGTCTCCATTATGATAATCTGTTGCATATTGAGCCAGGCCTTTAGGGTGTTTGTATTTGTCTTTGACAGTGCTGTCTCTGTTGAAGAGTTGGTCTCGTTCCCTAAAAAAAGCTTCAGAGTCTATTTCTGTTTTAATCCACCGAAGGGAAGATAGAGGAATATTATAGGCTCTAAAAAACAGCTCTCCCATATCAAAAGCCAGATTCATTTTCCCGTTGTAGTGTTTTTCAGCTAATTCAGCCAAACCCCTCATGGTGAATATATTCAGATGAGGCTTTCCTTCTTCGTTAATGAAATAAGATTTTTCTGTTGCAAACTGTTGAGGGCTGCCGTCAAAAGGTACCCATGTCCAGGATAACTCTGTTAAAAATCTCTTTGCTCCATAGGGCATTTCATTGGAATGAACATCACTTATTGATTTGATATTATTATATATTGTTAACATATTATGAGTGTTTGTTTTTTCTCCTAGAGTGATTTGTCCTTCCAGACTCGCATATTGTGATTCTTTTGGGCTATTACCTGATTGTTTTAAGCGAGAGTGTTCTTCTGTGAGCAATTCAAGCAGTAAGGTTAATGATTCAGCTGAACCTATATAATTTTTTACCCAGGAATTTAAGTTATAGGAATGTCGGTTTGGGTTTGTTGCCTGCGCCATATGGAAGGTATTTTGTATGCTACCGAAATGTTCTTTGGCCGCTCGTATTTGACCTGAGAGTTCCCTGTACTCCGGTCGCAGGTTATTATTCTCATCATATAGAATATTTTGTGTATTGCGAAAATCAACAATGCTTCCCGGAAAATCCACCCATTTGAGTTTATCTATTTTTTTTCTGTCACCCAGGATCAACCTGGCGGAGTGAAGAGCCTTTGCCAGGTTTCCCTTATGATATATAAACGCATAAGTCTGTTGTCCGTTAAGACTAAGAACTTCTTTATTTAATTTTCTGCCTGTATAGAAAAAAGAAATCTTTTCTTTTATTTTGTCCAATTCTGATTCATATTTTTCCCATTCCAGTTTTTCAAAAGTTTCTGCATTTAAATAAGAATCTGTTATGTTATATGCGGTTAATATGTCACCATTGAAATAAGTGTCAGCATATTTAATAAGTCCTCTAAGGCCCTGGTGGTTTCTTATGAATGTTAGCCCCCATTTGATGTGATCCGGAGCCTCATTGTCACTTCCATTTTCTTGATTATTCAAACCGGAAGAAATGGCCAGGGGTGTTTGAGTTGTACGGCGTGTTTGCTGTGCTTCTATTGTGTTGATTGTATCCTCAGTTGCCGGGACTGTTGGAGACAGGCTGAGGCAAAAAATAAATAATAATATTTTAAAATACATTTATTTTTCCGCTTTTAAAGTAGCAATTATTAACAGGCACAAGTAGTGTCAATTTAGACTGTTGTAATTTATCTTTGTTGTTTTGATTATATTTATTTATCATTATTGTTAATATATATACTGAGAGATGTATTTTTTGGATAGTTAGGGTGTAAAAAATACATAGTAAAATAATAAAAAAGACGGTATATTGTTTATTTGAATATGCGTAGAGTGCCTTTCCGTTTTTTTACGTTATTAGTTTTTCTTATTGCGACCTTCTTTTTCTTTTATTTTCGCTTAAATCAATATTTTGATTTCTCTTCATTAAAATCCTATCAGGATCAAATAAAGTCTTTTTATATTCACTCCCCCTATTTAACCGTTTTTGTTTACTTTGTTTTATATGTTGTGGTTACAGGTTTAAGTATTCCCGGAGCTGTTGTGCTGACATTAGCGGGAGGTTTTTTATTTGGTTTATTAAAGGGTACACTATTGGTTTCTTTTGCCTCCAGTACAGGAGCATTGGTGGCGTTTTTCTTATCCCGATTTTTTATCAGGGATTTTTTATTTAAAGTGATGATAGGGGAAAAAACAGCGTTTGATGAAGGGAGGCGGAGTAGAGTGCCCCGTATTGCCGATTTTATAAAAAAATGTTTTGGCAAGCCGATAGAAACAATATCGGAAAAGATGAAGACAGAAGGAATTTATTATTTATTTACATTACGATTAGTGCCTCTTTTTCCTTTCTTCGTTGTGAATTTGATTATGGGTCTGACTCCTATCAAAGCTCGTACTTTTTTTTGGGTCAGTCAGTTGGGGATGCTACCCGCTACTATATTGTATGTTAATGCCGGAACACAACTTTCCAAACTGGAAACAGTGAAGGATATAATCTCCTTTCCTTTTCTTGTTTCTTTTATCTTATTGGGTTTGTTTCCTCTTGTTATAAAATATCTTTTTTCAAAAAAATAAATTCATGTAGTGGGACGACAGATCGTCTATACAGTTAAAAGTGCTTCGTCAATGTAAATTTTACACACTGAAATTAAATTTAGCTTAAAAAAGTGATATACATACATTATTAAATAAATAATATCTCTCTGTCTGTTATACTCCTACCCTAAATGCAGGAGAGCAAAACACTCCTCAGTAAAATGTAACAAATTTATAATTAAAAATGGCAATTTTAAGGTCTTTTTTTCTTTTTTTATGTCTTCTTTCTATTTTCTCTTCTGCACTTCCTTGGAATGTACAGGGTTGTGAACGTGGATTTTCAGCAGGTACTGTGTTTGTGGACTTTGCAAGGAAGCATCTGGGAGAGAGTTGGATTGAAACAATGGGTAGTAAACAGTGGGAAAGAAAAATTGGGAAAGCTACTGCACGCTGGAGTAAAAAAGAGGCGGAAGATTTTCTGGAATTTTTACAGTCTCGTATCGGAACAGAAGACACTATTAAAAGGATCACATCTACTTCTTATTTCCAATTTACAAATTATAAACAGTTTAGAGAGAGGGTTGCCTTGTATGAGGAATACATAGGAGTTGATGGGGTAACGATGAGACTGAGAAGGTCTTTAGGAGGTTTTCATACAGGAGAAGTAAGAGAGATAAGAGAGATAGTGGAATATGTAGAAAGCTATATTGGAAAAGAAGCCACTATAGAAAGAATGAAAAAGGATTTAGAAGGCTTCTCCAGAGCTAAACTTAAAGAGTTAAAGGAAATGGTGGAATATGTAGAGAGCTACATTGGAAAAGAGGCCACTATAGAAAGAATGAAAAAGGATTTGCAAGGCTTTTCTAAAGCCAGACTTAAAGAGTTAAAAGAAGTGGTGGAATATGTAGAGAGCTACATTGGAAAAGAGGCCACTATAGAAAGAATGAAAAAGGATTTACAAGGCTTCTCCAGAGCTAAACTTGAAAAGTTAAAGGAAGTGGTGGAATATGTAGAAAGC
>JANQSP010000074.1 GCA_028283955.1 Bdellovibrionales bacterium | reverse complement strand
TTTCAATCTCCAGATATTTATTTGAAACTGGGGGCAATAAAGGCGGCGGGAAAAATAGGTGAAGAGGGGCTGCCGATAGTGAGGGAGGCTTTTCAATCTCCAGATATTCATTTGAAACTGGGGGCAATAAGGGCGGCAGGAAGAATAGGCAAAAAAGCTTCAGATATCCTGGAGAAAGGATTACCAATAGTAGAGAAGGCTGCTCAGTCTTCTTCGTTTCGGGATCGGGCATTAGCGATTGGTGCAACCGGTGCAATAGGAGAAAAGGGATTACCAATAGTGGAGAGAGGTCTTTATGATTCAGATGAAGAAATTCGAGAGATAGCGGTTGAATCAATAGAGGAAATGGTATGGAACACAACAAGGAGAGTCAGATCTATAATACGATGGGGAGAAGGGGAAGAAGGGAGTAATGAAAAGATAGAGATAGAGCTGATATTGATAAAATCAGCTATATCGACTTTGGAGCGAGGTTTTCAAAAACTAGGGCAGGAAGGAGTAGAAGAGAGAGAGTGGTTGAGAAAAGATGCAGAAGACATAGTAGCAGATTTGGACGATGAACTTGAAGATTTAGATTTTGAGGCACGTTGGGAAAGTGAAAATCGTTGGGTAAATGAAAATAATGATGAGATACGAAGGAAATTTAAGGAACTGAGAAATTATATAAGAAAGATTCGTTTTTGAAAAAATATCTTACCTAAAATCAAAATCCGCGGTTGCGGTTTTCCCTTGGTCTTAAGGGTTTAACTTAGTCTGTCTTTTTTTCAAACATCAGCGTATTAGATAAAAACATCTTGGCAGGGTGTTTTTTATTCAGTATATCAAAGAAATATATCTGTTATAAAAATTCTGTAAAAAGGTTAAGTATATGAAGAAGCTTATGTTTGAGGGGTCTGAGAAAAAAGTGGAAGTGATTTTCTCACCCATGAGAGAGCCTTTGAGGAATTTGCCTGAATCTTTCTGGAATAAGCTGTGTGATAAAGCTCAGGCTCGTATTGTGTCCCGTTTTTCCAATTCTTTTTGCAGTTCCTATATATTGTCTGAGTCCAGTCTTTTTGTATGGGATCACCGTCTGCTTATGCTAACTTGTGGCGGCACCTCCCTTGTGAATGCCGCTTTATCTTTGTTAAAAAATTTTAGAAAATCGGATATTGAGCTTTTGTTTTATCAAAGAAAAAATGAATTTTTTCCTTACAGTCAAAAAAGTTCTTTTATAGATGATCTCGGGAAGATTAAAAAGCGGGTAGGGGGAAAAGCTTATTGTTTCGGTGCACCGGATGAACATCATTTTTATCTTTTTCATTCGGAAAATGATGACCGCTATTTTCCAAAACAGGCGGACCGCACTATTGAGATACTTATGTATGATCTGGACGATCATATAAAAGATGTATTTTTTAAATCTTCTTCCGCCTCGGAGATTAAAAACCGTTTGGGGTTGGGTCAGATTTTTAAGAACGGGGAGGTGGATGATTATATTTTTAAACCGGCTGGGTATTCCCTTAATGGTTTAATAGGGGAAAATCAGTATTATACTATTCATGTGACTCCCCAGGAACCCGGTTTTTATGTTAGTTTTGAGACAAATGCTATTGAGTCATCCGTAAGTGAAATTACAGAGAAGGTATTATCTGTTTTTAAACCGTTTAGTTTTGATATAATTGTATTTCGTTCCAATGATATGGGCAGCTTTGAATATAAGACGGATTCTTTTACACGATCCGCCTATTTTACCCGTCGGTTGAGTTGTGGTTACGAAGTGAGTTTTTCCAGCTTTTTTACTCCTTTTAAAGATTCCCGGCCGGCTTATGAGTTGCTTTGATCAGGTTGGATTGAGAGGAGATAGTCATTATAAGGAAAAAATGATATTGGAATACAGATAATAAAGAAGTGTTGTTTTCAATTTAAGATCAGAGAAAGTAAAATACTAAAATATAAAGAGGTGAATGTATGAGTAAACTGGACTGGGAAGATAAGAGTTCTCCGATGGATTTATGGGTGGAGGAGCGCCATAGGGATTACTATGGCACCCGCTTTCGGTGTAAAAAAATTTTATTTTCCGGTAAAAGTAATTATCAATATATTGATGTGGTGGAAACCCAGGGTCATGGGCGAATGTTATTAAATGACGGCATTGTTATGATAAGTGAAAGGGATGAATTTGTTTATCATGAAATGATGGCTCATGTTCCTTTATTTGTTCATCCTCATCCAAAGAGAGCGCTTATTATAGGAGGAGGGGACGGGGGTGTGGCCCGTGAGGTCTTAAAACATAAGAGCATTACTCATTGTGTGCTTGTGGAAATCGATCAGATGGTTGTGGATGTTTCAAAAAAATATTTCCCCCATATAGCCTGTTCGTTTGAAGATCCAAAGCTACAGTTGAAAATTCAGGATGGCGTAAAATTTGTAAAAGAAACAGATCAAAAATTTGATGTGGTATTGGTGGACTCTACCGATCCTCTGGGTCCGGCAAAGCCCTTATTCAGTAAGGATTTTTATAAAGATGTTTTTCATATACTTGGAGAAGATGGTTCACTGGTGGTTCAATCTGAATCTCCTTTTTTTGAAATTCCAACACAAAAGTTTATTTTACAGTCTCTCAAATCTGTCTTTCCTTTAACTGCACTATATAATTACAGTAATACCGTGTATCCGGGCGGGCTTTGGTCTTTTGCTTTTGCCTCCAAAAAATACCACCCTTTAAAGGATTTTCAGGAAGAGAAGGTGATACAGGCCAATTTAAATTTTTCTTATTATAATAAAGAAATACATAGAGCGGCCTTTGCTCAGCCGGAATTTGTGAAAAAAGAGTTAAAAACGAGCTTATTTTAAAATATTATCTGTAATAATGAAAATGCGTCCTTTAAGTTCTTCTTCTGTAATTGATTTGGTGACTCCCGGTTCTTCTATTACCGAGGGCCAGCTTCAAAAAGCCATAAAAAAAGTGGAATCTCTGGGCTTTAAGGCACGCTTTGATAACTGCACAGTGAGTTCGGCCGGGTCTTCCCGTTTACGCTCTCCGCATCTTAATTCTTTAAGTAAATCTGATATTGATAAAAAATTTCAGTGTTTGAAAAAGGCTTTAACAGCTTCTGACTCTGAAGCTGTATGGTGCGTGAGGGGGGGGTACGGCAGTCAAAAACTGATGTCTTATTTGATGAAAATGAAAAAACCGGTAAAGCCTAAACTTTTTATTGGTTATAGTGATGTTACGGTTATTCATACTTTTTTAAACTTACAATGGAAGTGGCCCAGTCTCCATTTTCCGGTTTTGGTTCATACCAATAACAGCCCTGTGGTAACTTTGCGGAGATTTAAAAATCTACTGGAAGGAAAACAACAACAGCAAAGGTTTTTAAACTTAAAGTTATTAAACTCTGAATTCATAAATAAAAAAAGCAAAGCAAAGGATGAATTATGTATAAAGTCCTATTTAACGGGAGGTAATTTAACTCTCATTCATAGTTCAATTGGTACTCCCTGGTCGGGTTCCTTTCAAAACAAAATTTTATTTTTGGAGGATATAGGGGAGGCTCCTTATCGTCTGGATCGGGCCTTATGGCAAATGCTAAACGCCGGTGTATTTAAAGGGGTAAAAGCTTTGCTCTTGGGGGATTTTATATATTCCGGTTTAAAAAATGAAAGGCATGAGATAAAACAGGTTTTTAAATCTTTTGCTGACTCTGTAGCTTTTCCTGTAGTGGAGGGAGTGCCTTGCGGGCATGGAGCAAAAAAAGAAGCCCTGCCTTTTATGACTTCCTGTCAACTCCATGTTCAGTTGAATGGGAAAGCGCAGTTGCGTATTGCCAGTCCTTTTGTTAAAAAATAATATAAAGAAACATAAGGAAGGTATGATGAAAAAAAAGGGCAGAGTCCTGGTGGCAATGAGTGGGGGAGTGGATAGCAGTGTGTCCGCCGCTCTTTTGCAGGATCAGGATTACGATGTGGTGGGCATGACTATGCAGGTATGGGATCATACCCGCCCGGAATCCGATATTCAGGAAGGTCATGGTACTTGTTGCTCCAGCGTGGATGTGGAGGATGCGCGTGCTGTTTGTCAGAAACTCAATATTCCGTTTTATGTTTTAAATTGTGAAGCTCGGTTTAAAAAACAAGTAATTGATAAGTTTGTGGACTCTTACATGAAAGGAAAAACCCCTATTCCCTGTGTGGATTGTAATACTTATTTAAAATTCGATCATTTAGTTCAAAAAATGGAGGAACTGGAATGTGATTATTTAGCTACAGGTCATTATGCCCGGATAGAACAAACAGGAAATGATCAATATTACATTTGTAAAAGTACGGATGATTGGAAGGATCAGACATATTTTTTATTTACCCTTTCGCCAAAATTGATACCTCGCCTTTTATTTCCGGTTGGAGATATGGATAAACAGGAAGTGAGAAAAATAGCTGAAGAAAAAGGGTTAAATGTTTTCCGCAAAAAGGATTCGACAGGTTTATGTTTTGTCGGGTCCAATGGTTACGCCGATTTTATTCAAAAACAAATAGGAGATAAATATCAAGTTAATGAAGGCCCTATTAAGCTTTATCCTTCAGGGGAGGAGCTGGGCCGGCACAACGGGCTTTATCGATTTACTTATGGTCAAAGAAAGGGTTTGGGTATTTCTTCTGATCGCCCTCTTTATGTGATAAAAGTGGATACAGAGAAAAACACTGTATGGTTGGGAGAGGAGTCTTTTCTCTATACTGATAAAGCCTGTCTTACGGATTTACACTGGCTGGATTCAATTGAAAATGGAGAGCGCTTACAGGTTAAGATCCGGTTTCACCATCAGGGATGTTGGACACGGGTGTACAGAAAAGATGAAGATAATACTGTATTACTGGCCTTTGAGGAGCCACAAAAAGCAGTTACCCCCGGTCAGGCTGCGGTATTTTATCGTGGAAAACAATTGGTTGGAGGAGGCAGTATTTTTTCCACTTCTGACTCACTAAATGAATAGGCCTAAATAAAGAATAATGAGATGCTGAAAATGAAAGAAGAATCTATTCCGGGTAAAAGATATTCAATAAAGACATTTGGTTGTAAAGTGAATACTTACGACAGTTCTTTAATACAAAACAGTATGGGTGAGAAAAACTGGATTGAACAACCTGTAAAAGGTTCAGAAAAAGTAGTGCATATTGTGAATACCTGCGCTGTAACGGAGGAAGCGGTGAAGGAGGCACAGCGCTGGATTCGTCGTTATCGTAAAAGCCATCCGCAAAACCCTATAGTAGTGACAGGTTGTGCCGCTCAGGTGGAAACAGAGAGGTTTTCCTCTTTAAAGGAAGTAAATTTGGTAGTGGGTAACTCTCATAAAGCGGAGTTGGCACATGTTATAGTGGATAACTTTAATAAGGTTGATAATACGGAAAAGAGTGATAGCACATCCGTTCGCTTCAATAGAGATAAAACTTTTAAATCCTCTATATTTAAAAAAAATGATTTGGGCAAAGAAGGAGGTTTGGAAAGCGGCCACACTCGTTTGTTTTTAAAAATTCAAGATGGGTGCGACAGCTTCTGTACATTTTGTATTATTCCTTTTGCACGAGGAAAAAGTCGCAGTATTTCACCGGTTGACTTGGTGAAATCCGTTCAAAGGCATTATGAACAGGGGGGAAGGGAAGTTGTTCTTACGGGAGTGCATATAGGGGATTATCAAAATCCTGATAATACAAAAGAGGGATTGGCAGACCTCGTTCGTATTTTGCTAGAGGAGACAAAAATACCCCGTATCAGGTTGTCCAGTCTGGAACCTATAGAAATCAGTGATGAACTGATGGATTTGTTTGATTCTCCCAGAGTGTGTTCCCATTTTCATTTGAGTATCCAAAGTGCCAACTCTGAAGTTTTACATAAGATGAAAAGAAAATATAAGGCGGAAGATGTGCAGAGGGTTTTAATTAATATAAATAAAAAAAATTCAAAAGCTTTTGTGGGGATGGATTTAATTGCCGGTTTTGCCGGTGAGACCCAGGAACAGTTTGAAGAAACCTATACTCGCTTAAAAGATTGGCCCTGGACAAAAATTCATGTGTTTCCTTATAGTCCCCGTCGATACACTTATGCGGAGCGGGCTTATCCTTCCTGGCCCCGATCTTTAATTATGAAAAGAGCGGCTTTGATCCGGCATTTAAGTGAGAGTCGGTTTAAGGAAGAGAGAAAAAAACAAATAGGTACAATAAAATCAGTTTTGCCTTTTAGGAAGGTGGAGCAATTAGGTATCAGTCGGGATTATTGGACGGTAAAGTGGTTAAATAAGAGAAATAACAAGACAGATGAGGAGACTCTTGTGCGTGTTCACAGTGTGGACGAGAAGACCGGTTATTTGCAGGGTGCTCTAATTTAAAATATTTTCAGACGGCGATAAACTATGGGTGTAAAAACTTTTCTTTCCTCTTGTTTAAAAAAGCGTAGATCTTTCTCCAAAGAAAGCTCTTTGGAAACCCGGATTGGATATTTTTTTAAAAATCAGAATTTAAAGATCAGAGCTTTAACACATAAAAGTCTGGCTGGTGAAAAGGGAAATGAGTTTCATAATGAACGTCTTGAGTTTTTGGGAGATGCCGTTTTTGATTTGTGTGTGAGTGATTTACTAATGGAAACATATCCGGATGCAAATGAAGGTGAGTTGTCCAAGATGCGTGCTTCTTTGGTCAATACTCAGGATTTGGCTGATTTGGCTTTGCATTTGAAACTGGATCAGGATCTCCGCCTGAGTACTTCGGAAGCCCGTGATAGCGGGCAATTAAAGCCACGTTTATTGGCCTGTGTTTTGGAAGCTTTGATAGGGGCTGTGTACCTGGATGGAGGATATAAACACGCAAAAAAAATAGTTGCTCGTTTTCTGGGTGAAGCTATTAAAAAAGGACCGGTGAATAGAGATTATAAAAGCTTACTTCAGGAGTTTATTCAAAAGAAATATCAAAAGGTACCCACCTACAATACGATAAATATCACAGGGCCTCACCATGAAAAAACATTTGTCATGGAAGTACAAATGGATAATCAGATTTTGGGCAGAGGAAAAGGGTCAAGTAAAAAACAGGCTACTCAATCAGCTGCCTTTTCCGCTTTAAAAAAATTGGGTATTGTCCCTACTTCTCAATTACAGGAGTAGTGCATTGAAAAGGGTTTTAATTGTTGGAAGACCCAATGTGGGTAAGTCTTCATTATTTAATCGTCTGGTGAAGCGGAAGAAAGCGCTTGTCATCAATCAACCTGGAGTTACAAGAGATATTTTAAAACAAAAAGCTTCCTGGTGGGGGGTGGATTTTGAAGTTTGGGACTCTGGTGGATTGTGGTCGGAAGGTTCTGTCTGGGGCGAATTGATTGACAAAAAAGTTCAACAAGCTGTTCAGGAAGTTGATATAGTTTTGTTTGTAATGGACGCGCGTTCCGGTTTTTTAGAGGAAGATAAAAAAACATTTCAGGTAATAAAAAAATCCGGAAAACCTTTTTTAACTCTTGTTAACAAGGTGGATGAACTAGACAAATCAGAGCTATTGTTGAGTGATTTTTATCGTTTGGGTATTGATCTCTTCCCCTGCGCTTTTGAAAAAGATAAAGGGATATCGGAAACGGTGGAGTGGATTTTATCTCATAGTGGAAAAAAGAGAACAGAAAATGAAGCTGTAGATAGCCCTGTTACTTCTCTTTTAGTTGTGGGAAAAACAAATGTAGGTAAAAGCACTTTATGTAATGCTCTGTTAAAGAAAGACAGAATGCTCACTTCTCCTTTAGCCGGTACAACTATGGATGTGGTGGAGGATCAATTTCGTTATCGAGGTCGGTTTTATAGCTTATTGGATACAGCCGGAAAAGCCCGCACCCGGGATAAAATGCAGTCTCTTGCTGATTTTAAATCTCATCAAAGTTTTAAAGAAGCAGATTTGATATTACTGTTACTGGATTATTCTTCCGGTCCCAGTCGACAGGATGCCCGTCTCATTCACTCCTGTTTAGAGGAGCATAAAGCGGTGATTGTAGTCGTAAATAAATGGGACCTTAGTACAAAAAAAGATAAAGCTATTTCCAAAGAGGAATACAGGAAAAATATCCAGGATAAATTTCGTTTTTACTCTCACTTACCTGTTGTTTTTATAAGCGCTTTGAATACTTCCGGATTAGGGGATTTAATGAAGAAAGTGGATGAAGTATATCAAAAACTGCATTTTCGTATATCCACCTCGGAATTAAATCGTTTTTTTATGGAGGTTATCCGCAAAGCACCAGCTCCGGTTTATGGGGTGGAGGATGTAAAGCTTTATTATATTACACAGACCCATCAGATTCCCCCGTCATTTATCGCTTTTGCCAATTACCCGCAAGGGGTTCGGGACTCTTATCGTCGTTTTCTTATTCGTCAGATTCAAAACAAGTGGAGTTTAAAAGGAATTCCCATTCGGATTTCCGTATTACATAAATAGATCTTTTATAGTGGTTTTAAGAGTTCTTTCGGCTGTCGTTAATTTCGTTTCTGAATTTTCCAGGTTTAAAAAAAGGAAGTTTTTTTGCTTTAACCTGTATTTTTTCCCCTGTTTGAGGGTTACGTCCCTGATAAGTGTCATATTCTCTCAGTTCAAAGGTTCCCAGTCCGCGTATTTCCGCCCTGTTTCCCTGTTTAAGGGTATTAGTGATGGAGTCCAGGATGCTGTTTACTATGAGTGTAGCCATCACCTTGGTCGTTTTATGTTTTTGTGAAACGGCCTGGATTAAATCTGATTTTGTAAAACTAGATAAATGGTTCTTTTTTATCATTACTCGTGATTATTAATGAGTTTTTCTATTTTGGCAATACTTTTTTACATTTCTTTATAAGTAATTTTTACATCTCTATTATGGGTAAGTTGCTGGGTTTCAGTAAATATAGTATTTTTTTTCAACTTAAATAACTGATGTGGTCACTTTAAACCCTTGAAAGGGGAAACATTGAAATATTTAACTGTATTTATTTTATACTTTTTATTTGTACCGGTGGCTCATGGTGATGAGGGTATGGAGTCTGATGTTGTGGAGGAGGCCTGTATTGCCATGAAAAAACAAATTGCCTATTTATCCTGTGTAGAGCAAGGGTCGGAAAACTGTCCTTTTGTAGATCAACATCTTATGGGAAATCCCATCATGATAGAACTGGGAGAGGTTGCTGTTTTATGTTTTTTTGACCTTGAAGGCTATTGTCTTCCCGAAGAAGAAACTGACTTATGTAAAAACCGGCATAATATAGAAGTTACAAAGTGTATAAAGAAACAGGTGGAGTCGACCAGAAAAATATTGTGTTCCAGCTCGCCGACACATGCATTTATTTAGAAGCTATATTAGTTTCGGGAAACTTTTTTAAGAAAAAAAGGACCCTGAAAAACCAGGGCGGAATAGGTTTGCACCAAATCGGCTCCCAGGTTGAGCCTTTCAAAAACGTCTTCGGGATTCAAAATACCTCCAACGGAAATAAGAAGCTGTTTTTTTCTTTCTGTACCCAGGTGTTTTTGTACAAGAGCCAGTCTTTCTTTTGAAATAGCGGCTAAAGGGGCACCGGATACTCCTCCATATTCAGGAAAAATATTATCTTTCTCTCTTTGTTTTGTCGTATTGCAAATAATATGTCCTTCAGCTCCACATTCCAGAGCTATGTTTAAAGACTGTAGAAATTCACTTTCCTCCATATCCGGACTCCACTTTATAAAGAAGGGCTTATATTTTTCAAAAGAATATAATTTTTCTTTGATAGCCTGAAGAAGGGTTTTGAGCCTTTGCGGTTGAGACAGGTTCCCCAACTCTTTTGTATTGGGGCTGCTTATATTAATAACAAAGGCATCCACATGGGGGTGAAGACAGGTAATACATTTGAGGTAATCTGTCTCCGCTTTGTTATTTTCTGTCGTTCTGTTTTTTCCGATATTGGCGAAAATAGGAGTAGGCCGAAAATTCTGTAGTTTTGTCAGTTTTTTCTTTACCGACTCCATTCCGTTTCCGGGAAAGCCCAAGTGATTCCATAGTGCCTGTTTCTTATAGTTTCTTTTGATTGTCGGTCCCGGATTTTTCTTTTGCGGAAGGGGAGTGACAGTACCGATTTCAATGAAACCGGCTCCCAAAGCCCACCATGCTTTTATGTGTTTTGCCGACTTATCCACCCCCCCGGCCGGGGCAATGGGATTTGGAAAATAAAGGTCTTTCCATTTTACGGGAGACCATTCCGGCGGTTTTTTGTTTTTGATAACTTTGGAATAAAGGGAGAGCGAGGAATCCGCCATTTGATGAGTTAAAGAGGGAGGTAAGAGTTTGAGTAGTAATGAATATGCTGTATTTTGTTTCATAAGCTAACGTTTTTAAGCTCTGATGAATAGGGCTAAAAATTTATTCTTCTTTCGGTATGGATATTTGGTGTACAAACTTTTTAATCCGAACCCTGTTCAAATTAAAAAGTTACCAGGCCTGCCCTCTTAATTTCATGGCTTTTTCCAAACGCATAAGAGAGGCTCCCATGGCCGCCAATCGCAAGTCCTTATATTTTCCTTTGGTTTTGTCCGGGTAATCTTCAGCAAAATTCCATACCTTTTCGAAAGATGAGTACATAACATCTTTTAGTTTGTCTCTTACCTGTTTCTCCGTCCAAAATAGCCATCCTATATCCTGCACCCACTCAAAGTAGCTGACAACAACCCCTCCTCCATTAGCCAGGATATCGGGTGCTATTAATACATCATTATTGACTAAATACTCTCCGGCTTCCGGAGTGGTAGGCCCATTGGCCCCTTCCACAATTAAGGGAGCTCTTATACTTTTCATATTTTTACTGTTGATGACTCCATCCAAAGCGCAGGGGATAAGGGCATCCACCTCTAAAGCCAAAAGGTCTTCATTGGAAATAGACTTCGCTTTCGGATAACCTTTTATAAGTCGATTTGCTCCCACATAATTTATTAAGTCTGTTACATTGAGCCCTTTTGGATTGTACACGCCCCCTGAGCGATCGCTGACAGCAACAATTCGCGCACCCATAGCATGGGCCTCCACACAGGCATGTAGTCCCACTTTTCCAAAACCTTGTACGGCTATGGTAGCTTCACTGATATTTTTATTTTGCACTTCCAGGGACTTTTCCAGAATATACACGACCCCTAATCCTGTGGCGCAGCTTCTTCCTTTTGAACCACCTATTTCAACAGGTTTTCCTGTGACTACACCGGTTTGTGAAAAACCGGATTCAAGCGAAAAAGTATCCAACATCCAGGCCATAGTTTCTGAATTGGTGCCTACATCCGGAGCCGGAATGTCTTTATCCGGACCGATAAAAGGGCTTAGCTCAGAAGTAAAACGACGGGTTAAAGCCTCCAACTCCGCTTTTGACAAAGCAGAAGGATCCAGCTGAACACCTCCTTTTGCTCCCCCCAAAGGTAGATTTAGTAGAGAGTTTTTATAAGTCATTAGTGCAGCTAAAGCCGCCACTTCACCGATATTCACTCCCGGATGGTAGCGAATTCCGCCCTTAAACGGGCCCAGAGTGTGATTATGTTGAACTCTATAGCCGTTAAATACCTGTACACGGTCGTTATCCATACGAACGGGTATAGAAACACGAATGGAACGCCGGGGAAGCTTGAGTCTTTCCATCACATTTCTGTTTATACCGATGTGTTTACCCGCTTTTTCAAGCTCGTAAAGAACGCTTTGATATAGTGGGTTTTTTAGGATTTCATCTTCACTATATGTCACGTGACTGCCTTTGAAAGTTTCTTAAGTATCGTAAATGAATGTATGTACTGTCAATCTTCATGTTTTAGGTTTTATGCATTGTTTGTAAAATATTCGGACTAAAGACTAATCCTGATGATAGACACACTATTGGACATTAAAAAAAGCTCTATTATTAAGAAAATCAAATAATTTCCGATAAAATAAAAGAGGTGCAAAACCCTATTTTGCTGATTTTGTCTGAAGTGGTCTTAAGAGGAAAGTGAATTTTATGGGAAAAGAGAGAAAGAATACAGCTATTGAGCAAATAATGGATGAATTGAATGAAGAAATACAGTCTTCTTTGAATTCATCTCCGGATCTTTTTGTATCCGGTTTGGCAGAAGAAGAACACCTATTGGAACAGAAGGGGCAAGTTGAGGGAGTGGACAGTCTTATTCACTTTGACCCTCATAAAGAAGGGAAAGATGAATTAAAAGATCGGCCTGAAGACAAAAATAAGTCAGATGAGGCTGAGCTGAAAAATTCCGCCTCTGGAAAGTCGGCACCTAAAAAGAAGGCAAAACAGAAAAGTAAAGTAAAAAAATCTTTGGAAGATAAAGGTTTATTCAAGGGAAAGTCCAACAAGGAAATAGATTTTGAAGCGAAACCGGCTGAGAAACCCAAGCAAATAAAAACAGCAGCTCAAGATTCAAATGTGTCGCCTTATTTGGGTACTAAAGCTTCACAAAGTAATATTCCTATGAGGATTACTTTGCAGCAATCTGAAAACTTAAGAGTGGCTCAGGAACGTATTGTCGCTTTGGAACAGGAGATTGAACGATTGCGAACAGAAAATGAGGAGCTTATTGCAACGGGTGATATTTTTAGAGAGCGCTTGGATAAAGTCATTGTTCAAAATGATAATCTGAAAAAAACCTATGAAGAAAGTCGTCAGGAATTTCAGGATGAAAAGAGAACATTAATGGATACTTTAAATAGTCAAACCCGGGAAATTGAAAAAATAAATATAAAAAATAAGGAATTGGAAAAAAGGCTGTCCAGCAATATTCAACAGATTCGGGTAAGAGAAAGGGAGTTGGAAAACAGATTGGAATTAATGAAACTGGATAATCAGACTTTGGCGAGAGAAAAGGATCAGTATATTTTGGATTTAAAACGCCAGGTTGACAAATTAAAAATGGATCAGGAGAACCATAAACATAAATATAACGAAACAATACAAAAGCTGGAAAAATATAAAAATCAAAATCGTCAAGTGAGCCGTGGTTTACAGATGATCCTGCATATAGCCAGGGGAAGTGATGTCTCTCAAGATCAACAACAGGAAGATAAAGAGACGGCGGAATAGTCATAAGGTTTTAAGAGGTAAAATCAATGAGTGTGAAGCAAAACAAGGAACAACTGAAGATAGCTGATTTCTCCCTGCCAGAGAACAAAAAACACCTGAAACCGGAGAACAATATAGGGGGAGGGTCCCCTTTCAAAGTAATGGGAAAAGAGGGAGTGAATGACAGTTCGGATTCGCAATCCAAGCTCAATGAAATGACTGGAAGAGAAAAATCCGATGACAAAAATTTGCCTTTACAGCCTGGTACTCATACAGGAGTATCCACTCAGTCTTTAGAGGGATCCGAGACAATAGTGACAGATAGCCCTTTATATACAACAGAGCACACTCGTTATATGCAGTACATGTCTTCGTATCTCTTGTGTCTTCTTGGTCCTGAGGAGCTGGTGGGAAGTTATTGGGTTATTGAGGATAATAAGAAGGTATCTATTGGCCGTAACCGAAAGTGTGATATTTCCATACAGGATTTGTCTATTAGTAAAAAGCATCTGGAGGTTTGTTCAGATAAGTCCAGTTTTTTTGTTGAAGATAAACAGTCCACGAATGGAACTTTTGTTAATGGCAAACAAATAGAGACAAATAAAAAGTTTAAAATTAGTGATAATAGTAGAATAAAAATGGGTAATATTGTGTTTAAGCTTTTGGAAAAAGGAAATCCGGAAATTATTTCAATGATGGAAAACCTTGAAAAGATATTCCGGGACCCTCTAACCGGTATAGGAAATAAATCCATGCTTGATAAAAGAGCTGCGGAATTATTTACACAGAATCGGCAACGTAACACTCCTTTCTCGCTTATTATTTTTGACATAGATCATTTTAAAAAGGTAAATGACACTTATGGACACCTGGCGGGGGATTTTATTTTAAAAGAAGTGGTGAAGTCTGTTAAATCGCATTTTCGATCGAATGATATTTTTGTACGGTGCGGGGGTGAAGAGTTTTGTATTATTATGCAAAGCTTAATTGATAGGGCTGAAAGGGCTATAGACAATGCTCGGAAGAAACTGGAGACTCAGGTGTTTCAATATAAGGAGCATAATATAAAAGTCACCATTTCAGGAGGAGTGACCTGCCAAAAACAAACAGATATCAAATGGAAAGATATTTACGAAAGAGCGGATAAATTTCTATATAAGGCCAAAACTACAGGGCGTAATAAAATTTTTGCTTCCGTATAATAAATAACCTTATTCTTTATTTTATGATATCCCCTTAAGTATGGAGAAGAATTCTTTTATTGCGGGTAAATTTGATAAAAAAATTGTACTGGACACCAGTACATTGCTTTATGATGCTTTGGCTTTCAAAGTGTTTGATTCTTCTGATATTTACATTCCTTTTTCCGTTTTGGAGGAAATAGACACTTTTAAAAGAGATATGGGAGAGAAGGGTAGGAATGCCCGGCAGTTCAATCGTTTTATAGATAACCTTCGTAGTAAAGGTTCTTTAATCAAAGGCGTGTCTCTGGAGTCCGGTTCCTGTTTATTTATTTGTGTGGACCTTCCTGTTTCTATTCCTGAATTGGATTTATCCAAAGTGGATCATCGTATTTTAGCTACAGCCTTGTATTTAAAAAAACATAATCCTTCCACTCATGTGGAGTTGGTTACTAAAGACATTAACTTAAGAATAAAGGCGGATGTTTTTGGTGTTCCGGCTAAAGACTATGATCCTGAGCCGGCTCCGGATTTTGAGGATCTTTACACCGGTGTCCGCAGTTTAAATGTGGATCAAACTCAGCTTGAGTTATTTAGGGAGAAGAAAGCTATTTCTATAGAGAATAGTAATCTTTATCCCAATCAATATGTCATTCTGCAGGGAAATGGGGAGAAAGTTATGGGGCGTTATGACAATAAAAATAAGCAAATAGTGTCAATTTATCAGGCACTGAAACCTATTTGGGGTGTGCACCCCAGAAACAGGGAACAACACTTTGCCCTGGATGCTTTAATGAATGACGACCTGATGTTTGTTTCCCTTTTAGGAAAGGCGGGGACAGGTAAGACTCTTTTGGCCCTGGCGGTTGGCTTGTATAAAACTTTGGAAGAAAATTCTTTTCAAAAGCTTTTGGTGTCCAGGCCTGTTTTTCCTATGGGTCGGGACATCGGCTATTTACCAGGGGATATTGAACAAAAATTGAACCCGTGGATGCAGCCTATATTTGACAGCGTGGAGTTTTTAATGGGCTTGGGCAAAAAAGCCTCTAAATTAGCTCAGGATTTAATGAATCAGGGATTGGTGAATATTGAACCCCTCGCTTATATACGTGGACGAAGTATCCCCAACCAATACCTCATTGTGGATGAGGCTCAAAACCTGACTCCCCATGAAATAAAAACTGTATTAACCAGAGCCGGTCAGGGTACAAAAGTGATTTTAACCGGAGACTGCTATCAGATAGATAATCCTTATGTGGATTCGTCTAATAATGGTCTTACCTTTTCAGTTGAGAAATTTAAATCAGCCGATTTATCCGGTCACGTCACCCTTACAAAGGGGGAAAGATCTGATCTGGCTGAGTTAGCCGCTAATATTTTATGAAAGATGATGTTGTTTTTGAAGCATCATTAGAAATGTATCAATAATTCTTTGTGTTTTTTCAGACTGATCTATTTTGTAATAGGCTTTAATATTCATGGAGTAATTCATTTCCTCCAATTGAATAGCAGCTAAACGACCCATGCGAATTTGCTTGTGAATACTATGGAGGGGAAGAAAGCCCCAGCACATCCAAACTTCAATAATTCTTTTTAATGTCCCAATATTATTACTTTCAAATACCGGTGACTGTAGTTCCATTTTATTTTGTGTGGCTATTTGGTACAAATGGTAGCGGAATTTAGGAAACAGGTTTTTAAAAGCCACCATCGGGCGTAGGCCAAGTTCTTTTATGGATATGGTTTTAGGGAGGGAACTGTCTTTGCCGGAACCAACAAATAATAATTCATCTTTAAACAAAAACTGAGACTGATATCCGGGGAGGGTCAGCCCGTATTGTTCTTTTAGATCAGGTAAGATGGCAATATCCACCTCTTTTGTTTTCATTTTTTCTATTACTTCGGAACCGGTACCATACGAAAGACCCATTTTCAGTTTTCTTTGATTTGGATTAAGAATGGTGCCAATAATAGGTGTGACCAGATTAAGTCCTATTGAGTTTAAAGTGGCCACTTGTATGCTGCCTTCCAATTCATTTGACATAGTTTGAATAGCTGTTTCCACTTTTTGTGTTAAGTTAAGAATTTTTTTCGCGTAGTTATAAAGCAGCTGACCTTGAACAGTGAGTCGAATTTGCCGCACACCCCGAACCAGCAATTTAACATTTAATTCTCCTTCTAAATTGCGAATTTGTTGACTAACGGCTGGCTGAGTTACAGAAAGTTTGACGGCTGCTGCCGTCATACTACCTTCTGAAATTACTGTGCAAAATGTCATTAACTGTTGAAGATCCATTTTTAATTTCCCAGACAAATGTTTATTTTATAAGCATACTAATACACTATTTTGGTAAATCAATATATAAGCATTGTTTATAACAGAATCTTAAAGTTTCCGCTTAGAATTACTTTAAATTACTTATAGGATTAGAGTTATTTATACTATAGATATATTTTCTTTTTGTATATTTTTCCGGTTAGCAGGGGCCAAAACAGGGGGAAGTTAGAAAAAATGAATAATATCATCTATATTTAGGGTATTTTTATGGAAAAAGTTGCATTGGAAAACAAATGTAAGTACCATAAATAACGTTATAAGTTATTTTCACCTTTATATAATTAATACAATGAAGTTTCTGTTTTTTGCTATTTTTATTACTTTTTCCTTTACTTCTTCCGCCAAGAAGTTTGCAACCAGTTATGTTAGTTTTGATTTGTTGAATAATTGGCAGTGTCATTCTGAAGGCACTGAATGGATTTGCACAAATAAATTAAATAGAAAAAAAGCGTCTGAGGCCATGATTATTTTGACTGCTAAACAGAAAGGCCCTCCGGACAGCCTGGCTAAATACATTGCTCATTTAAAAAATCCCCGTGTTGTTAAAAAATCAAAAAGTGGAAGTTATTCATCCAAGGTTTTTCATGCCAAACAAAGACAGATCAATCAACATATGTGGGTGGATGGTTTTCATCAAGGCTCGGAAGTTCCCGCCTACTATACGCGCTACCTTGTTACAATTAAAGGCAGTCTGGCTATTTTAGTGACTTATAGCGCCCATAAAAATCATTATAAAAAATACGCTTCTGATTTTGCCGCCTCTATTAACAGTTTAAGGGTAATGAATGTATCCCCCGACTTTGCTTCCCGGCAAAGGGGTTCGATGGGAATGGGCAGTGTGCAAAATGCCCTTGAGGATATGATCAATGCAGACGATGAATTGGGGGGAATGGATGGCGGAGTGGATGATGAGGGTAGAAAAGGCCTAATTGGTTTGTTTACAAAACCGGAAACTTTGGCCGGCTTGGCCTTGCTGGCGGCTCTTCTCGCGTACCTTTATCTTAAGAAAAGGAAAAAAAGGAAATTAAAGGCAGCAGAAGCAAAAGGTTCCTCCAGAAGAGATCGGGGCAGAAGGCATGGCAGCCGCTCTTCTGCAGAAAGAAGGCGGTCTTCATCCCGTTCCCGCAGGCGCTAGTCATTTAAAACAATGATGATAAAAAAAGAAATAATCATTTTTTTATCTCTATGTGTGATTTTTATCAGTTGTGTGCGTAAACCTGCTAACGTGAAAATAACAAAGACAGCTGATGATATAAGAAAAGAATTAGAGGAAAATAAAGGGGCCAATGAAAATGCATCCTCTTCCTCTATAGAAGAAGGTCCAAAAGGAGTTTCTGAAGCGTCTCAGGAACAACCGGAAGAGCAAAAAATGGTTCCGGTAGCCTCTCCTGCTGCCGCTCCCGTTTCGACAGATACACCTGCTGCTGGTGCGGCTTCGCTGACAGATATACCGGCTGTTGTTTCAAAAGATACACCTGTTGTGGAGGCAACAGAGAGTTTAGTTGCCCCTTCTTTTCCTCTGGATTCATTCGATTTTTGTGCTTTTCCTGATAGCCTTCAAACCGCTGTATTTCAGCAAGTAACAGAAATATTGGGCCTGACAACGGCAGAGACAGACTGTACTGTTATTACTCTGATACATTTAGCCGGAATTAAAAAACTGGATATAAAGAATATCGTTTCCGGTGAAAAAGTCTTATTGGATAGAGAAAGGCAGGTGTACTCATCTCATCCTGAAGAACTCGATGAAAAATATGGTGTGTATTTTTCCACTCTGGAGGAACTGGACCTGTCTGATAATCCGGGGATGATGAGTATCCCTGATTTTGTTTTTCATATTCCTAATTTGAAAAAGCTGGACATTTCGGTAACCGGAGTTCATGAGTTTGATAAAAACCTGTGCCAGGGGCAAAACCTGGTCATTTTATTGTCCGGCTATAATGGCGAAAACACACCTGTGACTGTATCGTGTGAAAGTGAATCTGATTCGGAAGATAATGCAGATGGGGAATTGAAGGGAAAAACCTCTGAATAAGATAAGTTATTATAGAAGCTGGTCTCCCGATAGACCCATTCGGGCTCTGATTATTCTAATCACTTCTCCTGCTGTTTCCTCCAGAGCTCTGTCTGTTACATTCACAACCGGCCAACGGTGTTTTTCGAATACTTCTCTCGAATAATCCATTTCCTTTAAAATATGCATTTTGTCGGCATACTCTCTGTTAAAATTCCATCCAAATTTTTTCAGTCTGTTTCTTCTTATTTTTATCAAATTATCCGTATCAATAGTAAGTCCTATAATTTTTCTGTAGTCCACATCAGCCAGGTCTTTAGGGAGAGGGATTCCTAAAACAAGAGGGACATTAGCCACTTTCCAACCTTTAAAACTGAGGTAAATAGATAGTGGGGTTTTGCTGGTTCGGCTAACACCTACCAGAACAATATCCGCATCTTTTAAGCGGTTTACGGATTTTCCATCATCATGACGAAGAGAAAACTCTGTAGCTTCAATCCTTTTGAAATAGTCCTCATCCACACTTCTTAATAGTCCGGGTTTTTTTTCTTCATTGTTTTCCAGAACCCCATCAAAGCTTTTAAAAAGAGCACCTAATAAATCAATAGTTTTTATTTTTCTTTTTTTACAGGTTTCCTGAATGACTTTTCGTATTTCAGGGAGGACAATTGTATAGACCAATAATTTTTTGTCTCCATCCTGGATTTTGTTTATAGAAGACAGAGCCTGTTCTTTCGTTCGAATATTTTGATGGCGGATGATATTAACCTGATCAGGTTTATACTGAACTAAAACAGCTCTAACAACGGCAGAGGCGGTTTCTCCTGTACCATCAGACATAATATGTAATGTAAAATAAGGACTCATAGTGTTTATAAAATAATATTTATTCCATTATATACTGGATTAAATTATTTTTTGCATGTTCTTCCCATTTTTCTATTATTTTTTCTTTTTTTATTGGTTGTGGTACAAAAATACGTAGTTTTGGCTGATTTAAGGAACACCATATATCATATATTCTGTTGATCCATTCTTCACTATAAGTGAGTTTCAAGGTCCATAGATTGGGTAAGTGGGATGAACTTTCTATCAAAACAGGCAGAGGCTGAGGTGCTTTCCATTGAAAAGAGGATAATTTATATTTTTTTATAAGTGATTGTATTTGCGAGACAGATGCTTCAAAACAATTTAACTTATTTTTTTTCATTTGAAAGCAAAGGTACCAGTCTATTTTAGAGGGCCATGAGCTGTTTTGAGCGTCACTTATAACCCAAAGATCTGTTCCCTGTTTCAAAGCTTGAGAATAAGTTATAAGTTGTAAGCCTTCAGCCATTTAAGAGCCTGTTTGGATTTTTTTTGATATTGTATCTAAATTACCATTAATGAATTTTGCAGAACCTTCAGTACCGTAAGTTTTAGCTATTTTTATAGCTTCATCAATACACACTTTAAACGGAACAGGAGGGGAGGAGTACAGCATTTCATAAACAGCCATTCTCATAATATTTAAATCTATTAAAGATATCCTCTCTATTGTCCATGATTGGCTTGTGTTTTTAATAAGGTTATCAATTTTATCCTGGTTCTCTTTTATTCCTTCCAACAATTGATTTACATAATTATATGTTGTTTCTTTTATTGAGAGATCTATTTTTTCCTTATTAAACTCCTGGCCATATAGAATTTTTAAAGCTATTTCTCTTGCTTGGCTTTTTTCATTTTTCTTCATAATTAAAGCCTGTTTTATACGAGTATATAAGATAATGGTAGTATTTATAAATGATTGTCTAATCCCATTTGAATTATCAAGCCGGATTGAAATTGTTGTTTTAATCGGGCTTTGGCCCCCCATTGAAAATAAAGCCTGTTTGTAGAGGTTTTAGGGCCAATAATATGGGTAAATAACAATCGAAACTCCATGGCGAGGCCGTCTTGTTTTGTAATAGGCTTGAGAGGAAGAGAAGCTCCGGACAGAAGTTCAACGTGAAATGGAGTGAGATCATGGGTGTTGGGATACCTTATTCCCACCAAAGTATGTATTCTGTGTGGGCTGTTTTTATTAAAAAGAGCTTCATATTGAACAGAAAAAATTACAGGTATTTTAGTTTTACCCCATCTTTCCCGTCTGTAGTTAATATAAGCAAAAAAAGGATAAGCTGTCATTTCAAAAGGGTAAAAGGATTCAATCAAAGTGGCCCCGACCCCTATATCTAAAAAATGATGAAGGGGTCTTTTACGATGGATAAAGTATTTTTTTGCTTTGTTATAATAATTATTTTTAGTAACTAAGAAAGGATAATTGGAAAACTCTGTGTCTGATATGTTTGCAGATACAGGATAAGGGGATATAAGAGGTATGGAGTAATTATCTTTTGCTTCCGCTTTTTTATTAAATAAAAAAGTTAAAGATAAAGAGATTATAAAGATAAAAAAACATTTCATTTTTTTATATCAAAATTGTTTTATTTTAATATTTAAATCTATTTGATTCTATAAAAATAATCAGGGCAAGAAAGACATCGGTTTTCCCTTAGAGGCGCCGATAATCTGGTCTTCTCTCATAGCCCATTCTCCGTTAAGCAGGACGGCTAAAGGCCAGCCTGTTGTTTCTTTATTTTCAAATGGAGACCATCCGCACTTGGAGGCTAGCCATTCTTGAGTTATTTTTCTCCTTTTTTTCAAATCCACAATAGTGATATTGGCTTTAAACCCTTCTTTAATGAGGCCCTGCTTTTCTATACTATAATATCGGTGAGGGTTGACAGCCAGTAATTCTGTTAGTCTTTTTAAACTCAATTTTTGTTCATTTACATGATTTAACATTAAAGTAAGCATGGTTTGTGTCCCGGGCATACCCGCTGGTGAGTCAGGATATGTCTTTTGTTTCTCTTGCAGACTGTGTGGTGCATGGTCAGACCCCAACATGGTAACCGTACCGGACTGAATACCCTGCCAGAGGGCTTTACAATGTCTTTCTTCACGAATAGGAGGGTTCATCTGAGCCAAAGTGCCGAACTTGTCATAACATTCAGGAGCCATAAGAGTAAGATGCTGGGGGGTGACCTCTACTGTAGCTGTATTTTTATGTTGAGACAGGTACTGTATTTCCTCTTCTGTAGTAATATGGAGAATATGTATTTGTTTATGATGTTTTTGAGCCAACTCAACAATTTGTTTAGTGGAGTTAAGGGCACATTCGGGGTCTCTCCAAACAGGGTGTAAATGGACCTTTCCGGGTTGAGAGGTAACTATGTGTTTTCTTTCTCTCAAGCGGTTTTCATCTTCACTATGGACGGCTATTTTTTTGGATATGGTTTTCAGGACATAATCCAGTTTTTCTTCTTCATGTAAAAGCAAAGAACCTGTGGAGCTACCCATAAAAATCTTTACTCCACAACAATGTTTATTGCTTGCGAGCCTTGAAAGCTCATGTATATTTTCCGGTGAAGCTCCCGCAAAAAATGCAAAATCACACCAAGATGTTTGCTCAGCTATTTTTAACTTTTTATTTAAAGCTTCTTCAGTAGTGGTAGGAGGAAAAGTGTTGGGCATATCAAAAAAAGCGGTAATGCCACCCAAGAGAGCTGACCGGCTGCCGGACTCAATATTTTCTTTGTGCTCCATTCCCGGTTCACGAAAATGCACCTGAGTATCAATAAGCCCCGGTAAAACATATAACGTTTTTGCGTCAAAGATGTATTTTGCACTGCTCTTTCCCAAAGAGCCTATTTTCGTAATATAACCTTGGGAGATACCTATATCCGTGGTTTCCTCCACTAAACTATAAGGGTCTTCAGGGTGGGAGAGTAAAGCAACACCGTTTTTTATAATTATATCAAAATGCATATTTACCTGTTGTGGTTAATCTCTCATCCACTTGTGATAAGATAGAGTAGTGAATAACCTAATATTTCACAATTTAATAAAAAAGGCTATCATTAATCCTTGCATATAATAAAAAAAAAGTCTATCCTGATATTTCAGATGCGTTTGTTATATTGAGGGTAAAATATGACTTTTAGAAATTGTGTTCTGTTTTTAAGTTTTGTTTTTTTTCTGCTGAACTCCTGTGGCGTATCTGAAGAACTGTCTTCCACTGACGCCCCTGCAGAGGAAAGCGACGGTTTAGCACGTGAGCTTTCCGGAAATGAAGGGCAGTTTTATACTGTCACTAATGACTTTCAAAACCATCAAAATGCAAATCCTGTGTATATCCAATTGAGCAGTATCAATACCGGTGAAAATTATATTATACCCCCGACAAAATACAGCTCAGTTGAGTTGCAATATGTTATTATGGACGTAAAAGTCGAAGGGGAGTGTGTAAAAATACCAAAAGAGGCTTTTCCTGTTTCAGTGGGTGTGTGTGAGTCAAGTGGATGTACTTCCGTGAGACCCTTAAGTGTTGTGCTTAAGAATCCGGCTCATTATAATATCAGTGGTATAGGTGGTCTTCTTACCCCCCAAATCAACCCTGTTTCCCCTTGTTCCAAAGAGTATATTGACTTAATTGGATCTGTAGAGGATTATCAGACACTCTAAATATATAATTAAAGAATAAAATTGATGCTTTATACCGATAAATTGAGCTGTTTTAAACAACTCTGGTTAAAGAAAATGTGTATAGAAAATTTTAAAACATGAAAAAATCAGATCTGTTTCCATTTTCTTTTACTGTGCCTGTAGTTCTTATATTGGCTTTAAGTTTGATTCATTCCGGAGGCTATTCAACAGGTGAAAAAAAAAGTGTGCAGCAGGTGAACTCTGTTCACTTAAACAAAACCAAGGTTCATTATATAGTGAAAAACGCAACTGGTGCAGTCGGAGATAAGGCTTTCAAAATGAAAAATAAAAAAAAATCTATTATTAATTTTCAAGTGGAAAAATATTTTCTTAAGAACGGTATGACAGTCTTACTACACCAGGATCAGCGTATCCCCCAGATTTATCATCAATTATTGGTAAAGGTAGGCTCCAAAGATGAAGAAGAGGGAAAAACAGGCTTGGCTCACTTATTTGAACATATGATGTTTAAAGGTACTGAAAAATATACCGGTGAAGAATATGAGGAAAAATTGGAGTCCATAGGTGCCAGAAATAATGCTTTTACGTCAAGAGATTATACGGCATATGAAGTCATCTTACCCAGCCATAAACTGGAGATGGTTTTAGAGATGGAAGCGGAAAGATTAAAGACTCTTCAGTTGACTCAAAGTAATTTTGACAAGGAGAGAGAGGTGGTGAAAGAAGAGCGAAGAATGAGCACGGATAATAATCCTAATGATTTTTTTGAACCTATAATGAACCTCCTATTTTCAGCTCATCCTTATGGAAGGCCTGTCATAGGTTGGATGAAGGACTTGGAAGTCATGACTTTGGAGGACTGTAAAAAATTTTACAAGTCTTATTATGCCCCAAATAACTCTGTTTTAATTATAACAGGGGATTTTAATATAAAAGAAACCAAAAAATGGATTCAAAAGTATTATGGAGTTCTTAAGCCTTCTCAAATAAACAGTTCTGTTTCCAACCATAAGCAAGCTAAAACAAAAAAGAAAAAAGTAAAAATAAAAAGAGCTATTCACGCTCCTACTTTGGCTTTTGCATACAAAGGGCCAAAAGCAGGTGAAGATGGAACTTATTCTTTAGGAGTGTTAAACCGTATTTTAGTTAGTGGTGAGTCAAGCCGCTTACATCAATTACTTGTGTATAAACATAAACTGGCTCTATCGGTAGGTGGTTTCTATTACGATCTCAAAGATGAAGGGGTATTTTTTATTTTTATAAAAATGGTTCCCGATGGAGATTTAAAAAAAATAAAACAATTATTTTTGTCTGAAATGAAAAAAGTGCATTTAACTGAAGTGAGTAAGAAAGAGTTATTAAAGAGCACTCGTTCTATAATGAATGAGTATGTATCAACGGTAAAGTCTCTTTCCGGAAAAGCAAATGCCTTGTCTGTAAATGAAGCCTATTTTGAAGATTATAAGGAATTATTCAGGGATTTGGAAAGGTATGAGAAGGTGACAGCTCAAACAATAAAGACTCAGGCCAACCTGTACCTTTCACCTGAGCAAATATTTGAAGTGGCACTCCTGCCAAATGATGACAGACAATAACGTAATTATTGGGAAAGATATGGTTTGAAATAAAATGAACTAATGAAAAATCAGGTAAAAGATCATAATAATTTATAACAAGCTATAATTAAGATAAACATGAAAAAACAATTATATATTTTTCCAGTACTGTTAATCATTGTTAGTTCAGTTGTTTTTTATTGTTTTTGGAAGGACATAACCATGAATGAAATAGACAGCTATCGACCCTATACATTTACAAGAAAGACGCTTTCTAATGGTTTAGAGGTTCTATTGGTGGAGGATAACCTGCCATATCTATCTTTATCTATTATGTTTAAAGAGGGTTCCAGTGTGGACCCTGAAGATAAGCAAGGTCTTATGTCTTTATTAAGTGAACTTATTGATAAAGGCTCAAAAGATTTTTCAGCAACACAAGTAGCTGAAAATTTAGAGCTTCTTGGTACCTCTTTTTTATACAATCTGGATAAAGATTCCGTTTCTTTTTCGGTGGACACCCTTTCCTGGCTGGATAAAGATATTTTGGATATATTTTCTAAAATTATTACACAACCTGCATTCTCAAAAGAGGAGTTTGAAAGAGCCAGAAAAAAAGCTATTAATTGGGTAGAAAGAAGTACAGAAGACTTTTCCTTTTATTCAAGCAGAGTATTTAATAAATATCTCTATGAATCTCACCCCTATGGTTATTATCAAAATGGAAATTTAAAAGGTCTTAAAAACATCACATTAGAGGATGTTAGAAGCTTTTATAATAGTTACTTTATACCTGAAAAAGCGGTATTAAGTGTATCCGGTCAATTTCCAAATGATATTATTCAAAAGCTGGAATCCTCTTTTGGAAAATGGAAACCGGCTCTTCCGGAAAATAAGACAGGCAAACAGGTTTCTGCTTCAGTTATTCCGGCTGTTAAAAAAACAGAAGTATTACTTGTTGATAATGTAGCCGCTATTCAGTCTGAAATCAGAATAGGGTATACTTCTTTAAATCGCTCACATCCTGATTATCTTGCTGCAAAAGTGGCCAATGTTATTTTAGGAGGGAGTTTTAGTTCCCACCTTATGAACCGTATACGTGTACAAAAGGGATTGACATATAGTATTTCGTCTTATCTTTCCGCTAATAGGGAATTGGGGGCTTTTAAAATGGGTTTGGCTGTACGCAATGATAAAGTTGGTAATGCTTTACTGGAGATAATAGGTGTATTGGAAAACTTTTATAAGGAAGGTATTACCACAGAAGAATTAAAAAAGGCCAAGCAGCTGTTAAAAAATCAGTTTATTACAGGTGTTTCTTCCGCTGATAGTTTTGCATATTACCTTATGCACCTTAACAGCCAGAATATACCTTATGTTTATGCTGAGGGGTATTTTAAAAAACTATCAGCTTTAACTCTAAATACAGTAAACACTATAATTAAAAAGCACTTTCAACCTCATCATCTTAAAATTTTAATTCTTACCCATGCTGATTACATAAAATCTCAACTAAAGGATTTTGAGCCTGTTACTATAAAAAGTTATAAAGCTTTTTTATAGTTTTTTACACTTGTATTTCTATAGTATATAGCCTATAAAAAATACATTTCTTGTATTTTTTTATTGCATTTTTTATTAAAATTTTTATTATTCACCTTCTATGTTACAACTGATTGCCACTTTCTCGCTTTTCTCTTTGTTGCCTTACTTTAGTTTTGCCGAAAATAAGTTACCATCCGGTGAATTTAAATCACCTCCTTTATCTGTTTTTATCCAAGTTGATGATAATAACAAGATTGTTATTTCCAATACTGAAAGGTATATAAAGAGTGTTGATTCTCAGGTATCAGGTTCTATTTTGTCCCCTCAGGAAATGTGGAATGCGAGTAGGGAGGATTCGTCAAAACGGGAAAGTTATAGATACATTCAACTATTTCATCAATGGTATTTTACAGAGCTGCCAATAGTGATACTACAGAAAAGAGGGAAATTTGAAAACAAAAACGATGTCATTCAGCCAACCGAAGAGAAATCATTTGAAGACGTAAGTTTTTTATTTAATCCACGCGAACCTGTTACAGCAGAAAGGCTCATAGCTTTTGCTAGTCACTATGGTTATGACAATTTTGAAAAACTTAATTTGTTTTTGTTTGCACTATATAAGAACATTCCTGAAGAAGAGTTATTGAAGTTGCTGGTGGAATGGAATATCGCGAGAGATATTGGTGTTTATATTAAAGATTATAAGGATTATATTGGTGATTTTCTTGAAAAATTTGGAGAAAACAAAGATAGAGTTCGATCCTTCATTAGTCAATTAACCTTACCTTTTACTTCTGTTTTGCATGAATTGGTGGAAGCGAACAGAACAATATTATTTCACAGAATGCTAGGGCTTCCCGGTCTGAATGTTAATATCCAAAACTATTTATTACAGACTGTTTCACATACAGCATTAATCAAAGAGTGGAAAATAGCTCAGAGTTATATATCCGCTCTATCAAAGCATCCGGAAGTTAATTTTAATCTTCCTGATTTTCGAGGTTGGACACCTGTCTTTCAGGCGGTGGATAAAGCGGATGATCTTTCTTTCCCGGCTGTAAGATATCTTTTTGAGCAAAAGCACAGGTTGGATATGGATCTTTTGGACGAGAAAAGAAGAACTTTAACTTTATTGGCAGCTGAACAGAACAAACCTGAACTTGCTAAATTTTTGCATGAAAATGGTGCACCCTTTCCACAGCAGGTTAGTTTGCGCAACTCCTATATGACAAAAGATTATAAGGCAGTATGGTTTAAATACGACACTGTTGTTAATTTGGATCCACTGATGTTTTTATTTGATGCCCGGGCGGACACACCTTCTTTTGAAGTGTTTCAAAGGATGGAGGTGGAAAAAATATCACCTAAGGAAAGAGATGTAATGTGGCATTACCTCAGATATTACTTTTTGTTTCAAATGTTACGGGACCGGCTTTCAGATGAAGAGAGCACACGTTATGTATCAATATCGTCATTATTATTTGATGAAAAAACAGGGGAAAAAACAGAGAAAAGTGAATACCGTGATGTAAAAGAAATAATACAAGCTATTTATAGAGGTGATACACAGACAATCGACAGGATATTCTCTAATAATCCAGAAGCAAGAGATATATTACAAAAACCGTTATTTGGAAATCAGTACTATGCTGAGGATTATTGGAGTCAGAGGACTATACGGGAATTTGATTTACTGAACAGGATGAACGCAACGGTGCTTCCCCAGAATGACTCCTCTTTACTGTTTTATTCATCCATGGGTTCTTTATTAAGTGAAGCCATCCGCTCCAACCAGGTAGAGTCAGTTCAATATTTATTAGATCAGGGGGCCGATCCCACTTTTCATGAGAGAGGGTTTGTAATAAGGGATAGCATGGTAACCGCTATTCTAATGGGTGGTGTATTGTATAAATATGATGAATATTATAAAGACCATTTGCGTATTATGGACATGTTAATCAACCATTCTTCAGTAACAAAAAGCTTTTTAAGGGGTGAAGTATTGCCTGGAATAAATTATGCTGATTTAGCCGCCCTGACAGGTCATTTACAAGCCTTGAAAAAGATGTATAGAAAAGGGGTATCTTTATCCACAGAGCCGGTTTGGCAAACCGGAGTGTCTATTGAAGCTTTTTCTTATACATCCGGTTTTTTCTTACAAACAAAGTTTATACTGGAGGAACAACTTAGGAGGGATCCCAATAACAGAGAAATACAAGAACAACTAAATGTCTGTCGCAGAGCTTTTCATTAACCATACTTTACTTAACTTCTCAATCCGCGTTTAAAGGAATAAAGTGTTTTTGAATGCACTCTCTGCTTTCAACAGCCAGATTGCGACTGTTTTTATTTTCTGAGCTAAGAGGGGAGAGAAACTTTATATTTACCTCTATGGATTTTAACTGAAGAAACCTCAAGAGATGTGCTGTAAAGCTTATTTTATGGTCGTACCAATATACCAGGTCCCTGTCTTTTTCTGTAATCGGAACATTATTTATTTTTTTATAGTTTATACAAACGGGAAGGACAGATCGTTCCGTTCTTGTCGCTGTAGTGAAAAACAGGGGGTGAAAAGGTAAAATCCGTGATCCGTCTGTACTTGTTCCTTCCGGGAAAAAAACCAAATGGAGACCTCTTTTTAAAATATCAGCTGTTTCCCTTAGTTCTTTCCTGATATTTTTTAAATCCCTTCTTTCTATAAAATAGACTTTGGCTTTTTTGGCTATGAGGTTTAAGAAAGGGCTGTTCTCCTGCCATTCATAATGTGTAATAAAACAATTGTTCTTTATGAAGGAATGAATCAAAGTTATATCAGTATAACTTACGTGGTTTGCCACAATTAGGTAATTTTGATTTTCCTGAAGGTTATTTAGCCCTTCTGCTTTTACTGTAAAACCAATGGCCTTCATTAGCTTTTTTGATAAAAATCGGATTAAGGTTGATATTTTTTTTTGCCGGTTTGTTTTATCTTTTACAAACAATGAAACAAATGTACTGAAAATAACTAAAATCAATACACAAGAGATAAAGTATAATAATCGATAAATAAGTCTTATTTTTTTCATTTCACGTTAAATATGCCTCGGGGGAGACTCGAACTCCCACGATCTTGCGATCACATGATTTTGAGTCATGCGCGTCTACCAATTCCGCCACCGAGGCTTAAAAATAGAATCATCTTATAAAAAAAGAATCATATCAACAAATGAGCACTGGCATAGAAATTGCAGATGAGAGGTGAAAAAAGTAAAAAATTTTCACTACTGTCAGAAAAATAAACGTTTTATGTTTTATCCTTCTTAGAAATCTTGTTTTTCTAGATTAAAAAAAATCAATAATTTTAAATAGATATAATATTTACCTCATAAATATCATTAAAGGCACTGTTTTTGCATCTCTAATTTTAACATGAGAAAGAAAAAACAGACTAATTTTGAGGAGGTAAAAAAATGAAACAATTAGCTATCATTTTAATGGGGTCTTTTCTTTCTCTTCCTGTGATAGCGGAAGAGATTGTGGAAGTTGATAAAGAAGACCTTGTTATAGAGGAAAAACAGGGAGCAACGGCAAAAGCCAACCCTAAAGTGGTTATAATGAATAATCAGCAGGTGGATCAGCAATCTATGCATGATCAAAATGCACAGGTTTCCAATCAGCCTGTAGTACGTGTAGTAGGGGCACCTATTTCCACTACTTATGCATCTGAGTTGAAAAAATCCCGTCAAGAAGCGGAAATGCAAACAGAACAAAAAATTGTAGAACAATTAGAAAGCTCCAGACTCAGGGACGAGCAGGAGCGTTTAACGAAATTGTTTGGAGAAAAACCGGCTCAACAGACAGTAATTGCTCATCCCTCTCAAGCTGTTGCTGTGGAAGATGGAAAAGCAGTTGATAACAGTGAAATATATGCTGAGTTGGTTGCACCTGTTCAGGATAAAGATGAGGACAGTGTATATGTGGGGATTCATCTCGGGCAATCTTCCAATTTAACCCGTGCGATTAAAAATATAGACTCTCATGGAAGTTTCGGACTTTCCTTTGGAGCCTCTGACGATAGTGGGCTTATTTTGGAAAGCTCTTTCCTTTACTCAAAGCACGCTATAAGTATGTTGGACATGTATGCAAACAATACAGATGATTATGGTTCATACGATTCAACAGACATATATCAATTAAGCGGAGTTTTATCACTAAAATACACCCCTTCTTCCAACCGCTTTAAACCTTATGTTGGGACTTCCATCTCTTATAATTACTGGGTGTATTCTGACAATGTTAACTCCCGTAATGCTTGCGACGGACTGACTCTGGATAGATGTGACAACCAAAATAAAGCTGATTCTATTGATTTAGGTGCCAATGTCGGAGCGGACTTCCTATTAAATAAAAGAATATCAATTGGTTTTAATCTGTTCGTGAATATATTGAATATATATAACAACCGCATAACAGAAACCAGTGATTATGACTATGATTACTATCATGGCTATGAAGAATACGAACGTATTAAAGTGGAAGAGACGAATTGGATTATTGCCTCCATAAATGCCAAACTGTATTTCTAACCTCAGAACGATTCTCTCTTCTTAATGGGGAAGCCGGCTATATTAGTCGGCTTTCTTCGTTTTGAGGGCGTTTATTTACCCTCGGCGTGGAAATAACATGATTTAATGTCTGTCCTGAAAAAGATGTGCTTCTCCTTTTATTCCAATTTAAAAATTATTGATTTTTTATATTTTATTTGCTACTTCTAACCTGTAAAGAGGGCCCTTAGGGCCCTCTTTTTTTATCTTCAAAAGAAAAGAAGCATGAAAAAATACAGTCAAAAAATACTTCAGTTGATTGATTTGGCAGGTAAAATGAACAATTTGCTTATTTATGATGTGGAGTTTAAACCTCATATTTTAAAAATATATATTACCAATAAAACTGATTCTGTTGACTTAAGTGTTTGTGAAAAATTTATGAAGTCTTTGTTGTTTTTGTTTGAATCAGAGGGAATGGAAAATATAGAATGTGAGGTGTCCAGTCCCGGTCTGGAAAGGAAACTGAAAAAAGACTGGCATTTTATGTCTGCGGTTGGAAAAGAAGTGCAGGTCCATACCAGTCAACCTGTTGTTTGCTATGACGAAAAATCAGAAAGAAAAGTACAGACTACAGTATTAAAGGGTCAGTTGTGCAGCTGCAGAGATAATATAGTCAGTTTAAATGATGGCTTTTTAAATTGGACAATTCCCATGAATGTTATTAAAAAAGCACATGTAGTATTTGAAGGTACAAAATAATATCAAAGGAGAGTCATTATGAGTACAATAACAAATGCTTTTTCTGAGTTGGGTCGACTCATTGATCAAGTTAGCAAGGACAGAGGTATAGATAAAAAAATAGTCATCAACTCAATTGTTAACGGACTTTTATCCGCTGCCAGGAAAAAATACGGAACCTATAGGGATATCGAGGTGAAATACAATGAAGATACAGGGCAACTTGAATTGTATGAGTTCAAAGAAGTAGTGGAAGATGACAAATTTGTGGATGAAGAGATTGAAATAAAACTGAGCGATGCTTTAAAAATGGACCCTGAAACATGTGTGAAAGACCAAATAGGGGTTCCTTTACAGTCAGAAGCTTTGGGAAGGATTGACGCCTATATGGCTAAACAAATTGTGGTTCAGAGTCTCAAAGATGCAGAAAATGAAATGGTTTTCAATGAATTTGAAAAACGAAAAGGAGAGGTTGTATCAGGAGTGGTTCGTCGCGTGGACCGAGGTATGGTGGTTGTGGATTTGGAAAAAATTGAAGCGTATGTTCCAAGAAAAGAGCAAATTTATGGTGAAAGATATAATCCGGGAGATCGGATTCAAGGCTATATTCTTGAGGTAAGGCAGACAACACGGGGACCGCAGATTATTATGTCTCGTGCCCATCCGGACTATTTGATAAAGCTTTTTGAAAAAGAAGTCCCTGAAATTTATGAAGGTATTGTCAAAATTGTTTCTGCTGCCAGAGAACCCGGGCAAAGAGCCAAAATCGCTGTATATAGCACAGACTCAGCAGTTCATCCTGTTGGAGCTTGTGTTGGTATGAAGGGAAATCGTGTTCAAAATATTACACAAGAACTAAAAGGAGAAAGAATTGATGTTATTACTTATGATGAAGATCCTGTAAAATATGTATGTAATGCTCTGGCTCCGGCAAAAATATCAAAAGTATTGGTAGATGAGGAAAACGAGGAAATGGAAGTGATTGTTTCTGATGACCAGCTTTCCCTGGCTATTGGAAAAAAGGGACAAAATGTTCGTCTGGCAGTTAGTTTAACTAAATGGAATTTAAATATTGTATCTCTAACTGAATTTGAAGAAAGAAAACGAAAAGCGATTTTTAATCTTAAGCTTTTGCCTGAAATTAATGAAACTATGGCAGAAAATATATATCAATTCGGAATTAACTCTTTTCAGGAAATTGCCTCTTCTTCTGTTGGAAGAATGATGCTTATACCAGGTTATGAAAATGAGGAAGCAGCGGGAAATTTAATTAAAAAAGCCATACAGCTGGTGGAAAAATACAAAGAAGAAGGTGTGGAGGTTCCGGAAGCCCCCCCTCTTAAGACACAAAAGAAACCGGTGTCTTCCGCCGAGGATATTAAAGCTCAAGCTGACCAAAAACTAAAAGAGGAGTTGGCTCAATTGGAAGAGGGGGCTGAAACACAGGAGAATAGTGAAAAATCCACTTCTCAGAGTGCAGATAATAAAAATACAGATCAGGTAACAGAAAAAGAAGAGGAGCCAAAGGGGCCTGAAAGTACAGAATAATTAAATTAACGATTAAATAATGAAAGCGGAAATAAGGGTTTTTAATGAAGGTATATGAATTAGCCAAAGATCTAAACTTAAAAAGTGTCGAGCTTTTGGACCGGCTTCGTAAAGAGCATAATATGCCTGTTAAAAATCATATGCAAAGTTTAAGTAAAAAAGATGTGGAAAAAATAAGACAGTTCTTTGAAATAAAAGGCAAAGTATCTCATTCACCAACTGTGCGAAAGAAATCAACCATTGTTAGAAAAAGAAAAACCCCCTCTGAAAAAACGGTAGCTGTTTCCAAAGAGGACTCGCCTCAGGAGGAAAAACCTGTTCTACGTACGGGAATCATACGCAGAAGAGTAAAGGAAGAGAAAAAACCAAAAGAAGCGGATGAGGAAAAAAATCAGGAAAAGTTAACAGAACCAAAAACAGAATCCACAAAAGAAACATTACCGGGCAATACCCTCACCAATCGACATATTCGTCCGGGCTTGGTTGCAGGTGAAGGTCAAACGGATATTCTTAAAAAGATTAACGAAACTATTGATATTAATGAAGCGGAAAAGAAAAAACAAAAGAAAACAGGAGCAGAAAAAGAAGCTCAAAATCAGCAATTTAGAGCAACGGATTTTAGAAAGAGAGAGATTATCTTTCAGCCAAAGAAAAAACGTATTACAGCCGGTTTGGTTTCGAAAAAGACACAAATTACAACACCCAAGTCACATAAAAGACTGATTAAAATGTATGATAATAGTATTTCCATAGAAGATATCTCTCATCAAATGAGAGTGAAAAAGCAGGCTTTAATACAAAAAATAAAAACAGATCAATTATTTTCTGATTCAAAAATCCCTTCTCATTTTGATTATGAAACAGCAACGGTAGTCTCTTCTCTATTTAATTTTGAAGTAAAAAATATGGTCAAAAATAAAGGCAAAGTTATTGAGTCTTTATTTTTTGGAGATCTGGCAGCGGAAAAACAAAGCAAACCACCTGTCGTAACCGTTATGGGTCATGTAGATCATGGAAAAACCACTTTATTGGATTACATCCGAAAAAGTCGTATTGTCAGTAAGGAAGCGGGGGGTATCACCCAGCATATCGGAGCCTATAGCGTTCCTGTTGGAGACAGCTTTGTTACTTTTATCGATACACCGGGCCATGCCGCTTTCACCTCCATGAGAGCCAGAGGAGCCAAAGTAACTGATATAGTGGTTATTGTTGTTGCAGCGGACGATGGTACTCAACCTCAAACTATTGAAGCTATTAACCATGCCAAGGAAGCTAAGGTCCCTATTATCGTTGCTGTTAATAAGGTGGACCTTCCGGCTGCCAATGTAGAACAAACTAAAAAGCAAATTATGGAACATGGATTGGTTCCTGAAGAGTGGGGAGGGGATACCTTTTTTTGTTCTATCTCGGCTTTAAAAGGAGATGGTGTCAAAGATTTACTGGAACATATTTCACTACTGGCAGAAGTAAACGAACTAAAAGCCAATCCGAGACGTTCCGCTTTAGGTGTTGTTATTGAAAGTCGTTTGGAAAAAGGAAGAGGATGGGTAATGACTTTGTTAATACAGGACGGCACTCTTGAATCCGGACAAATATTAATAGCTGAAAATCAAGTGGGAAGGGCCCGTCAAATGACAAATGATGTAGGGCGTACTGTGTCTTCCGCCGGTCCGGGAATGGCTGTTGAAATATCCGGATTTAACCAGGCAGTACAGGTAGGGGAGGCTTTTTACGTGGTAAAAAGTGAAAAAGAGGCCCGCCGTCTTATATCCGAGCAAAAAAGTGAAGAAAAAGAAGAGGAAAGTACCTTATCCATGGAGGATTTACTTTTAAAAATTCATAAAAACAAAACAAAAACTTTAAACATCATTTTAAAAACAGATGTAATAGGCAGCATGGAGGCTATTAAATACTCCATTGGAAAGTTAAATACAGAAGAAGTAGAGGCTAAAATCATCCACGCAAACTTAGGGCCCGCTAATGAAAGTGATGCTTTGCTGGCCAGTACAGCCTCCGCTATACTGATTTGTTTCAATGTGGGCATAGACTCCAAAGCCCGAAAGCTACTCCAAAAAGAATCCACTACCGTAAAATCCTATACGGTTATTTATGATCTTTTAAAAGAAGTGGAAACCATGATGGCCAGTCTTTTAGACCCTGATATTCGGGAAACTCCGGGAGGGAAAGCGGAGGTTCAACAGGTTTTTCCTATTTCAAATGTAGGGGTTATAGCGGGGTGTAAAGTATTAAAAGGTAAAATTGCCGGAAATCATATGGCCCGCTTAATAAGAGAAAATACAGTAATTTATAAAGGAAAAGTCAGTAGCTTAAAAAGGTTTAAACAATCGGCTAAAGAAGTAGTTGAAGGGCAAGAGTGTGGAATCGGCCTTTTTGAACATAAAGACTTAAAAACCGGTGATATTATAGAAACTTTTACACAAACAGAAATAAGGAAGGAAACACTGTGAACCGACGTCTCCTTAAAATGAATAAAAACCTTCAAAAGGTTTTAATGGAATATTTTATAAGAAAAAAGAAGTGTTCATATCAGGGGTTTATTTCCGTAAAAGAAGTGTCTATAGCCAACGATATGAAGTCAGCAAAGGTTTTTTTATCTGTTATGAGTGAAAAGGATTCTTCTGAGGAAATATATGCCTCTTTAGAGCAGGAAAGATATTTTATTCAAAAGGCTATCTCTCGGGTTTTAAAGTTAAAGTTCTGCCCACGGCTAAACTTCTTTGTAAATCATGTTCCTTATGTATTGAATACGGAAGTAAAAGAACAGATAAAATCGGAAAATACAGATAATCTATAAATTGTATTTTTAATGGATTAGTCATGGTTCATGGTGTTTTACTTATCAATAAAACAAAAGGGGGAACCAGCCATAGTGTTGTAACCGCACTCAGGCGGATTATTCAGCAAAAAGAAATAGGTCATGCGGGGACATTGGACCCTATGGCTGAAGGGCTGCTGTTAGTTCTTTTGGGCTATGGCACTAAACTTTCTCATTATCTGCTAACGAATGATAAACGGTATCGCTTTATGTTTCGTTTTGGTATTATAACAGATACCCTGGACAAAACCGGAACGACTATCAATCAACAAAAAGTACAATTAGAGCAAAAACATATCAAACAGGTTTTAGAAAACAATCTTGGAAAGCTTTCCCTTCCGGTACCATTGGTTTCCGCTGTAAAAATAAAAGGTAAAAAACTATATGAATACAAGAGAAAAAGCCAATCTGTTACACCTCCTACTAGAGAGATGACATTTTATAATTTAAATATAAAAAATATAACAACGCATCATTGTCATACTGATAATAATCCAACAGTGGAGGTGGAGCTTTCCTGCAGTAAAGGCAGTTATATCCGTTCGTGGGTGTCTTTCATTGGGGAGGAGATGGGAACAGGAGCCTGTTTGGAAGAGTTGATGAGGCTTCATTCCACTCCTTTCAATATTGAAAAGGCACTTACTTTACAGGAAGTGGAGAAAAGATTAAATAGAGAAGAGATAAACTCAGAGACAATAGCGGAAAAACTGTATCCTGCCTTCATTCCTTTTCCCAAAGCACTTCCACATATTGAATCTGTCTGTGTAGCCAGGCAGGACGAAAGACAACTGAGACAAGGACAAATATCCAAAAGTATAAAATTAGCTCTTCAGGATAAACAAAAAGAGGTGAATAGAAGTAAAGAGACACAGACTATCCGGGCCATGAATCACAATAATAAGCAAATGCTGGCTCTTCTGAAATTGCAGCCCTTCTTGTCTCCCCGGTTTTTAAGAGTGTTTCCTTCAGGTTTATCTTGACGAATATTGGAAGGTTTTCTATATATCATAAATAGTTGTCCCTTTCTTAGAGGGGTTTTTTATAAAATTGGAGGCAAACCGGTGAACGAAACAGTGAAACAGTTTTCGAGGTCAGAAACGGATACAGGTAGTTCTGAAGTCCAGATAGCCCTGTTAACTGAAAAGATTAATAATTTAACAGAACATTTTAAAAAGCATAAAAAAGATTATCATTCCAAAAGAGGTCTCATAAAAATAGTCAGCCAAAGAAAAAAGCTGCTAAACTATATAAAGAACACCTCTCCTGAAATTTACCAAGAAACCATTAGTCAATTGTCCCTAAGAAAGTGATTCACTATTAAATATAAAACCATCAATCTAATCACAAAGGATCTCTTATGTCTTTTTCCCCTTATGTATCATCAGCAACAGTAGAAGATAAAACCTTCACAATAGAAACGGGAACTCTGGCCAAGCAGGCAGACGGTTCAGTGCTTGTCAGTTGTGGCGAAGATAAAGTTTTAACAACTGTTGTATCATTAAAAACCAAATCAGATTTGGATTTTTTTCCGATGACAGTTGAGTATCAGGAAAAATTTTATTCCGCCGGGAAAATTCCAGGTGGTTTTTTTAGAAGAGAAGGACGTCCTTCTTATGAAGCCACTCTCGCCGCCAGAATGATTGACCGACCTATTCGACCTTGTTTTCCCAAAGGGTATTGCTATGATACTCAAATTGTAGCCACAACTCTCAGTTACAGTGGACAAACATCTATAGGGGTCTTGGCTGGCATAGGTGCTTCAGCCGCTCTGCATATCAGTGATATTCCTTTTAACGGGCCTGTCGCTTCTGTTCAAGTAGCTAAAATAAACGAGAAACTTCAGATCAATCCCGACCTGACAGAATTGGAAAAAGCAACGCTTAACTTTATTGTGGCCGGTACGAGAAAAGGTCTTCTTATGGTGGAAGGGGAGGCTCTATTTGTATCTGAACAGGAAGCTTTAGAGGCTTTAAAGTTTGCTCATGAAAGTATACAGCCTCTTCTGGATATGCAGGATGATCTGAGAAAACAATCAGGTGATATTCAAAAAAGAAACTGGAGTGGTTTTACAGTAGAAGAAAATCTGGAAAAAGAAATAAAATCCTTTTCAGAAAAGAAAGTAAAAGAGAATCTCAGTATTTCTGAAAAAACAAAACGTTACCAGGCTTTTGATGAGCTTAAAGAAGATATAGTTCAGCATATTGCCAATGAAGAGGACGATGAAAACACATCTAATTTGAAAAAAAGAAGCGCAAATGAAATATTGGAAAAGCTTAAATATGACTTGGCCCGTGCCACTATCCTGGACTCTGAAACCCGTATTGATGGCCGTAAATACAATGAAGTGCGACCCATTACCTGTCAGGTGGGCTTTCTTCCCCGTACACATGGTTCCGCCTTATTTACACGTGGAGAAACACAGGTTCTGGGTGTAGTGACTTTAGGTACCGGAGATGATGAACAGAAAGTGGATGCTCTTTCCGGGTTTTCCAAAAAACATTTTCTGCTTCACTATAATTTTCCGCCTTTTTGTGTGGGTGAGACAGGTCGAATGGGAGGGCAAAGCCGTCGTGAAATCGGTCACGGCTTCCTGGCGGAAAAAGCTTTGAAAGCTATCTTACCCCAACACGATCAGTTTCCTTACACAATCAGGGTGGTCAGTGAAGTTTTGGAATCCAATGGTTCCAGCTCTATGGGGACCGTATGTTCAGGGTGCTTGTCTTTGATGGATGCCGGAGTACCTATAAAAGATCCCGTTGCCGGTATCGCCATGGGGTTAATACAAGAAGAAAACAAAGTAAGAATTTTATCGGATATTTTAGGCGATGAAGATCACCTGGGAGATATGGACTTTAAAGTGGCCGGTACAAAACAAGGTATCACAGCATTACAAATGGATATAAAGGTGGATAGCCTCTCTTTTGAAGTTATGGAGGAAGCCTTGGCTCAAGCCAAAGAAGGGCGTCTTCATATTTTAAGTGAAATGGACAAAACACTTAGTCAATATAGAGAAGACATGTCTCCTTACGCCCCTCGAATTGAGATGATGCAAATCAAACCGGAAAAAATACGTGAAGTCATTGGCTCAGGAGGAAAAGTCATTAATAAAATTATTGAAGATACAGGAGTTAAAGTGGATATTCAGGACTCCGGCCAGATTTACATTGCTTCCCCTGATAAAGAAAAAATTGAAAAAGCAAAAGATATTATTCAGAGTATTTGTGCGGAAGTGGAGGAAGGGGCTATTTACGAAGGAAAAGTGGTAAAGATAGCCACCTTCGGGGCTTTTGTGGAACTGCTCCCTAATACGAGCGGCCTCCTGCATATCTCCGAAATTTCCCATCGCCGCATCCGTCAGGTGGAAGATGTCTTAAAGGAAGGGGATACAGTAAAAGTGAAAGTCCTGCAAATAGGGGATAATGGACGTATTCGTCTGAGCCGAAAAGTCCTTTTGGAGGAAAAAGAATCCTAATAAAGAGGCTTCATGGATTCCCGCTTTCGTGGGAATAACGTAGTTTGTAAGACAGAGCCGTCATTCCCGCGCAGGCGGGAATCCAGGGCTCAAAGCTGAACTCGTTTTAAACTGTTTTTGCCTTGATAGAAACATACTTATCATTCTTTTAATTAAAAAATCATTATATTAAGATATTATCTGTAACTTTTTATATAAGTGTATAAAATTTCAACATTTTTCTACTAAAAAATACACTTTTAAAGACCTCTTTTCTGGCAGTGATTTTGCATATTTAATATAGAGAGAAGCATCTATTATGTTTAAATTTTTAAAACTTATTTTATTTATTTTTTGCTTTTTTTTCCCTTTTTTCACTGAAGCAAAAACAAGAGACCAGTCTCCTGAAGTTGTTCAGCTTTATTCAACCCTTCATTCCCAGGAAGTGGTGCTCAGTTCAGCTGTATTTGTTGAATCCAACATCCTGGTAACAGCAGCTCACAACCTTTATCAGTTAAGCGAACCCATCGAAAAAAATCTTTTATTTAAAGACCCTGAAACACAAAAGCTTATTTCTGTTACAAAAATTCTGCATTTGGATCTGGAATATGATTTAGCTGTTTTGGAAACAGGGGACTATCACTCTGATGCTTTTTACTCCATGTCTGAAAAAAGTCATTTCAACTTACTCGATGAAATTGAGTTAATAGGTTTTCCATTAGGTAGATTTCAGTCCGTAAAAGGTCATGTTCTGGGCCAAAAAGAACATTTTATAATGTCTGATAACTTTTATTTCCAGAATTTAAACGGTGCCAGTGGTGGAGCTGTAGTTAATCCGGATACAAACAATCTGAAGGGAATTATTATCAGAGACTTTGGTTTACCTTCCACTATGCAATTTGTATCCACTGCATATATTAAGAACCTCTTATCCAAACAATCTCTTTCCTGCTCCTCTTTTATAGACTGTTTTAACAATCAATTAACTGTTTTGGTCTCAAAAGCGAAAAAAGGAAATACAGACGCGCAATACTCATTGGCTATATTGTACGATCGCCTGAATAATATACCTTTGGCTGTTCAATGGTTTACACAAGCTGCTGACAATGGATCTGTTTTAGCTAAATACAATCTTGGAAATTACGCTTTTATCGGAAAAGGAATGAAAGCGGATATACAAAAAGCGATAGATATTTATGAAGAAATTGCACAGGACTTTGTATTTGCCGCCTATCGCTTGGGTTTTATTTATATAAATGGTGTTAAAAACATTCCCGTTGATCATGAAGCCGGTTTTCATTGGATGGAAACAGCAGCTGAAAAACATTTTTTTCAGGCAGAGTATTACTTGGGTATGCTGCACTATAACGCTCGAGGAACAATAAAAGATTTTGACCAGGCATTCTACTGGGTAAAAAGAGCTGCGGACAAAGGGTACTCCCGGGCTGAACTGCAATTAGCCATTATGTATCACTTTGGTGAAGGTGTAGAACCTGATAATGATCTGGCAATAACCTGGGCGGAAAGGGCAGATCAACATGGACTGACTGAGGCAAAAATAGTTTTACGTGTTTTGTCTGAAAACCATTAATTATATTCTGAATGTTTATATACTTTTTAAGGCGCTTTCTTTTTTATTTCCGATAAAAATAACTGAACGGCACGAAAACGATGAGAGAACTGATTTTTATACTTCACCCCCAACTGAGCAAAACTTTTTGTCTCTCCCCTTGGAATAAAAACAGGATCATATCCAAAACCTTTATCACCTTTTGGTTTACAGGCAATGGACCCCTCTGTTTTTCCCTGAACGGAATACTCTTCTCCCAAAGGAGAAAAAACAACAATATGAGAAATAAAAAAAGCCACTCTCTCTTCATCTTCAAAAGATTTCATATTTTCTAATAATAAAATCAAATTTTTCTCCTCTTTGGCATCAGGGCCTGCATAGCGAGCGGAGTATATACCGGGAGCATTTCCGAGAGCGGGCACCGCTAACCCACTGTCTTCTCCCAATACCCATTCCTGTGGTTTTTGTTTTTTTAAAGCCTGCGCTTTGATTCGGGCATTTTCTTCAAAGGAAGAACCCGTCTCCTCCGGAGCCTGATAACCGGGGATATCTTTTAGAAAATAAAGCTGATGTCCTTTTAATAATAAGTTGAACTCTGCCGCTTTACCTTTATTTCCTGTTGCTATCCATATAGTCATTTTTTTACTTAGGGCAGGTTCTCAAATGTAATGCCCAACTCCTTGTTTTTTTCACGTGTTGTGGTGCGGTCCTCATCTCATCATTTCTGACTTGGAATCGTCATTCCCGCGCAGGCGGAAATCCAGAAAAACCGGTTAATAAAAATACTATAATTCACTTGGAAAATGAAAGAGGAAAAACAGATTGTAGAAGTTTTTCCTGCTCTTTGAAAAGATTTTGACAGGCCGACCAGGCCACATCCAACATTTGATCTAACTGCTTGCGGCTGAAAGTTTTACCCTCTGCCGTACCTTGAATCTCAATAAGCTGTCCGGTAGAGGCAAACACCACATTCATATCTGTTTCCGCTTTTTGGTCTTCCTGGTAACAAAGATCCAATAAGATTTCCCCATTTTGTATCCCCACACTCACGGCAGCTACATAGTGAAGAAGGGGAATATCCTCAATCAACACTTCTTTTTTCAGATGCCCAAGAGCCAAAGCCAAAGCCACAAAACCTCCGGTAATAGCTGCTGTGCGGGTGCCTCCGTCCGCCTGAATGACATCGCAATCAATACAAATTTGCCTTTCTCCCAATTTTTTTAAATCCACAGCCGTTCTTAAACTACGCCCAATGAGACGGGAAATCTCCTGGGAGCGACCGGATGTAGCTGTTTTATCCCTTCTCATTCGACTGTGAGTGGAACGGGGAAGCATTCCGTACTCCGCTGTGACCCAGCCTGTTTCCGGTGTTTGTATCCACTTCGGCACGGATAAATCCACAGAGGCGGAACAAATTAATCGTGTGCCTCCCATTATGATTTCAGCACTCCCTTCCGCATGATCCAAAACATGAGAAGTCATTTGCACTTTTCTCAATTCATCTTTTTTTCTCTTATCTTTTCTCATATTTTTAATTAGGGCAAAATTGTAACCGTTATGCCCAACTCCTCCATTTTGTCTGCCACCTCATAAACCCCACTCACTACGAAGTCTTCGGCTGTTATCTTATTTTAAGTACCTCATTTTACCTGTAGCTCTTAGCTGAAATGACTGACATATGCTCTCTCAAGGCAAAAGCAGGTCAAAACGAGTTCGGCTTTGAGCACAGAGCGACGGGACGTCGGCTCTGTGGCAAAACGCATGTCTGAGCTTTTGAGCTGACTTTTGACTTGAGAGAGTTCATATTCCAGTATTCTTTTCCGTTGGCAGGCTGTCCACATGAATGGTTTGGGTGGGAAAAGCAAAACTCACGTCCAACTCTTTAGCCAGTTTTAATATAGCCATAAAAATATTTTGTTTTTCCTTTAGTTCATTTTCCCAATTATTAACCAGTAAGAAAAAATTCATAATGATCTTTAACTCGGAAGCACCAAACTCTGTAAAATAAACCTGAAAATAATCTTTTTTTACGGACGGATTATCCATTAAAATTTTTTTTATTCCTTCAATAAACTTTTCTATTTTCTCAGGCGAAGTGTTGTATTCCACCCCCAAATAAACCCGGGTTCTCCGGGCTTTTCTTCTTCCCAGATTATCGATATTAGCATCGGTTAAAACAGAATTGGGAATTGTAATCACAGAACCATAAAAGGTTTTCAGTTTAGAGGAACGTATTCCCACCTCCATTACAGTTCCTTCTATATCATTAAAACTTATCCAGTCTCCTACAGAAAAAGGCCTGTCCATCATAATATTTACATAAGACAAAACATTAGAAGCGGAATCTTTGGCGGCCAAAGCTATGGCGACACCACCTAAACCCAAGCCCGCCATCAGCGATACCACATTAATACCTAAACTTTGCAGTACCAATAAAGTTCCAAAACATAATACGATAATTTTAATAAAACGGCTGATAAAAGGGAGAAAATGACTTTTCACGTTTTCTTTTTTGCTTTCCTCCTTTAAAAAACGTTTTGCGGCAAAATCAATTAATACATCCACCATATTATGACCCACCCATACCAAACCGGAACCAATAACCAGTTTAATTAAAACCTGAATACCTCCGATTATGGGCTTGGATAAAAACAAGGGGATGCCTCCCATGTATTTCCATAAGGGAGGCATAAAGTTCAAAATAAGAAGCCAAATAAGAGCTATGCTCATCATACCGACTGGTTTTTCAATCCGGGATACAATATAGGTTTCAAAAAACAGGCTCTTTTTACCTATTTTCTGAAGAATTTTTCGAGCTATGTAACTAAGAGGCTTTCCGAGAAAAAAGGCCAATAAGAATATAAAAACAGTGAAGGCAAGAGTGAGACCCAGGTTGCCTCCAAAAGGAATCTTATCCCATAAAAAATCCAGCCACTTTAAATCCATATTACTATCTATTTATATTACTTAATAGAAATAGTGAATTATTTTCTGTAATTTTTACACATTATACAAAAAACGATAGTTTTTTAATTTTTTAACTGTGTTTATTTTGGTATAAATTGCTTGTTCAAGCACCAGGTATTTTATGAAACCTTTCTTCTTCTTACTTATTTCCCTTTTTATATATCCTTCCCATTCCGGGCAATGCAGTAAAACTTTTTTTGATAAACCCATGAATCAGCAGTTTACCGAAAGCCTTAATCGTTATTTTTCAGCACATAATAAAAAATTCGAGCAGGATACTATAAAAAAAATTATTAATAGATTTGTCAGGGAAGGAAAAAAAAGAAAAGAAATATTACGACATTTGGTGGAAGAGGGTTATTTAAAAATAGAAACCTCCAACCCTTTATTTGAATATATACTCACAAAAACTTCCGCTGAAATAGTACAGCTTATCAATGAAAAACCGGAACTTTTATATGAAGGTACTTTCATGGATCTTCCTCCTTTTTTTCTCATGGTTTTTGTGGGAGAAAAACCCGCTATAGATGCTAGTTTAAAGACAGACCCCGCATTAGTGCATTCAAGGAATGCCATGGATGAAGCCCCCCTTCACTATGCTGTAGATGCAAAAACAGCTTCCGGTCTCTTACAAAATGAAGCCAACCCCGATGCACAAGATAAAAAAGGACATGCTGCTCTCCATAACATGAGAAGTCCCGCTACTGTAAAAGCTGTACTATACCATCAAGCTGATCCAACAATAAAAGATTATTCAGGAACCAATCTTATCAGACATCATGAAGAACATGTTCAAAACCAACAGATTATAGACTTACTGATAGAAGCCCGTGAAAACCAAAAACCGGAAAGAGTGGTTCGAGAAAGAAAACCACCTGTCGTAGTCGAAAAAACAGAAGAAGAGATAAGAGCGGAAGA
>JANQSP010000073.1 GCA_028283955.1 Bdellovibrionales bacterium | reverse complement strand
AACCAGGGAGAAGGGGAAGAGAATAAAGAGGAAGATCCGGCATCCGGAAAGGAAAGTCAGGAGCGGGAAAATAAAACGGAATCCACTCAATCCCTAGAGAGTAAAGAGTCAGGTAAGCAAAATTTGAATAAAACGCAAACAGAAGCTATTTTAAAAGCTATTTTGGAACAGGAAAAAAAGATTCGGGAAAAACGTCAGAGAGGGCAACAGAGAAAACCTATAATTGAAAAAGACTGGTAATTTTTTGGATGTTTAAGTTTGTATTTATTTTTTATTTTTTTTCTTTTTATGCTTTTGCTAATACACAGGTAAAAGCCTCTGTTAATCCCTCGGTGGTGTCCCCTCAGGACACTCTGACTTTCATTGTAGAGGTGGAGCATGATTTGCGGGAGAGTGTACGATCTCCCCGGTTGCCGACAATAGGGGGTTTTCATGTAATCAATAGAGTGCAGAATTATAATTTTCAGATTACCAATAGCGGCATGACAGCGATAAAGCAGTATAAATATACGCTGCAACCAGTGAGAGAAGGGAAGTTTCGTATTGGTTCTGTGGAAGTTGTAGTGGGTGGCAAGGCGTATAAAACATCTCCTGTGGAAGTGGAAGTGTCCTCCAAAGTAAAACCCCGTCCGTCTCCTTCTCCCTTTGGACAATTAAAGAAATTTCTTCCTCCTGGTTTTTTCGGAGGGGAAGACGAGAATGATGGTTTTCCTTTTTTCCATGGTCAGCAGCAACCTATTCCTGAAGAGGACATATTTGTTAAGTTGGAGCTAAAAAAATCGACGTTATATCTTGGTGAGATGGCCTTGGCTGAGTGGTTTTTTTATTTACCGGGGGATCGGTCTGTTAATGTAAGAAACGAAGTGACAAAAAATGCCAAGCTGGATGGATTTTGGGTGGAGTCTGTTGTTTCACCTGCGGACTCTTCATCAGTACCTCATAAAGTCGAAAGAAAAGGGGGGGAAGTATATAGGAAGCAGCTGCTCATGTCCTCTGCCTTATTTCCTGTACGCACAGGGATTTTGGGTATAGGAGCCCTCACGGTAAGAAGTCAGTTTATGAATTTTTTCGGGTTTGGTCCGTCAAGAGTGTTTCTAAGGGAAAGTGAGGCAAAGCAGGTAAAGGTGCTGCCTCTTCCCGATGAGGGGAAGGGAAAGTTTTTTACGGAAGCTGTCGGGGATTTTAATATTTCAGTTGATGTAAATAAAAAAGTTATTTCTGTTCAGGAACCAATGATATATAAAGTTGTTTTTAAGGGGAAGGGGCATCCTCGTCTTATACGTTTGCCGGATCTCCCGTTTGGAGATTCATTTAAAGTTTATGATGTAACGGAATCTCAAACTTTTTCCCTTTCAAACAGTGTGAAAACCTTTGAGGTTATCCTTATTCCAAAGTCTTCCGGGGAACTCAGTATCCCTTCTTTTGAGCTTACGACCTTTGATCCGCAGTTGGGAATTTACAAGACTCATATTCTTCCGGAGGTGAAGATAAAAGTGGCAGGGGTGTCCGTGCCGGATGGTTCTAAAGATAAGAGCACACTCTACTTTGAGTCTGATACAGATGCGAAAGAGGCAAAGGAGCCGGAGGGAAAAGAAGGGGATATAGGTAAAACCGAGTTAACCCCTTTGATGAAGGAAACAACAAACAATTTTTTTGTAGAGAATAGAAAATATTTTTGGATTGTTGCTTATGTTCTCTTATTTATTTTCTTTCTTACGGCTTTAGTGAGAAACTTTTTATTTGTTCGGAAGGACACTATTTCCTTTAAAGCACGATTGAATGCGGATTTGAAACGAGTGGACCAGGCTATTAAAAAGAAACAATGGAAGGAATCGGGGATAGAACTTAACCAGTTGATGTATTCCTTTTTTGCTGACATATCAGGCCAGGGTAAAGTTGTTAAAAATTGGGATATATTATTAAAGAATATTAATCCAAGTATAAGAATAAAATATGAATCTCAAATAAAGGTTTTGGCTTCTTCCCTGGAACGCCTCAGTTTTGCTTCTAATGAAGAGGCCCGGGAATTGAGAAATGAGCGGAATGTGCAGAAATTGAAAAAAGACCTTGTTGATTTGATTCAAAAAATATCCAATGAATATTCCATTGATTGACAATCGTCATTCCCGCGAAGGCGGGAATCCAGAATAGAATTTTTTATGAAGAACCTTTGTAACTGGTTGTGTTATGTGCGTATAGTTATCATTATGTAAAAATTACTTGGATTTTTATTGTGGAATTAAGACATAGGTCTTACTCACTACAATATTAAAAAGGCTAAAAAAATGTTTTTTTTTGTTCACATCGTTTTAATTTTTTTGTTAGGCTTTTTAGTATACGAATAGTAATGAGTAGAGGGGCCGTGTTGCCCTCTTTTTTTAATTAGACTTTTGTATAGTTAGGTAGGTGGCTCAAAATGAGAATAATTCTTCTGTCTCTTGTTTTTTTCACTTTTGTATCCTGTCAGTACTTCAGAGGGTCTGAAGAAGAGCCGGCTCCGACACAGGTTCATCATATTTCCAAAAAAGAGGAATCTTCCAAAGAGGTTACAGAACATTTGAATGAGCCTTATGTGAGTTCTTATGGTGAAATTCAGATGGATGATAATGAACAGGTGGATAAATGGATTAATTACTTTCAGACAGCCGGTAGAGATCGTATGGAAACTTACTTGAGCCGTTCCGCCCGTTATTTACCTATGATGAAAAATGTGCTCAGAGAGTATCGATTACCGGAGGATTTGGTATATGTGGCCATGATTGAATCCGGGTTTAGCCCCCTTGCTCACAGCTTTGCCAATGCTGTCGGTTATTGGCAGTTTATTGAGGGGACGGGAAGAAGGTACGGTTTAAAGGTGGATAGCTTTGTGGATGAGCGGCGCGACCCTGTTTTGTCCACCCGTGCAGCGGCAGAGTACTTTAAGGATCTTTATAGTGCTTTTGAATCATGGCATTTGGCTTTGGCTTCTTACAATACAGGAGAGTATAGAGTCAGTCGGGCAATCATGAGGCATTATACGAGAAACTTCTGGTATCTTGGTGCCAAAAGGTCTTTACCAAGGGAGACGGTTAACTATGTTCCCAAGTTTATTGCGGCGGTCCGTATCAGTAAGAATCCGGAAAAGTACGGGTTTCACAATGTTGAATATCAGCAGCCGCTTCAATATGATGCAATAAAACTGGATTTTCCCATTAATTTAAAAAAACTGGCTGCCAAATTAGGTGTTACATACAAAGAAATCCGGCATCTTAATCCCCGCTATCGTGGTGAGTACGTACCTATTGAAGAAGAAACCATGATTCGTGTTCCTGTAGGAAAAAAAGAATTGGTGGCATCCATATTGGTGGAATGCCGTATGAACAAACCTCAGTATGCTTACGCGGATCACTATTGGTATAGGGTGAGAAGGGGGGATACCCTTTACCGCCTGGCTCGTCGAAACAGAACCACTGTTTCCACTATTAGAAGAATGAATAAAATGAACAGGCGCTCTATTCTCCGTGCCGGTCGGAAGATTAAGTTACCTTATTACAACAGAGCTGTGAAAAGAAATAAACAGTATGCTTTAGCCGGTTCTCATGTTGTTAAGAGGGGAGAGAGCCTCAATGCTATTGCTAAGAAGTATAAAGTAAAAGTCAGCGCATTAAGGAAAATAAATAGTTTAAAATCCTCTTCTGTCATTCATCCCGGACAGGTATTAAAACTAGTAGCTGATTCTCATGTTGTTAAGAGGGGAGAGAGCCTCAATGCTATTGCTAAGAAGTATAAAGTGAAAGTCAGCGCATTGAGGAAAATCAATAATTTAAAATCCTCTTCTGTTATTCATCCCGGTCAGACGATAAAGCTGGTGGAGGACAAGGGACAAAGGGTTCCTGCCTCTCCTTCCGGAAAATTTCATACAGTAAGAAGAGGGGAAACCCTTATTAGTATTGCTAAAAAATATAATGTGTCTCTTCCTTTGTTAATGGAAAAGAATAAGCTTAGTTTTAAGTCTATTCTTGTTGCAGGAAGGCAGATAGTTATTCCACAGTAAACCTTGTTTCAGAGTGGGTAAAAATATCAATTGAAATAGGTTGAAGAGGTATGAAAAGTCTATATCCAATTCAAAGAAAAAAAACAGTATATTTATCTTTTGTTATTTTATTTTTAATTTTTGCTTTCCTGGCGGCCTGTAGTGCTCCGACCGGTTTAAAAGGGGTATGGGAGGCTGAGCGGCAGGAATGTTTGTTTAAAGATGTATCCGGTGTTTTTAATGAATCCTTTCCCAAGGAAAGGCGATATATCCTGGAATTTAAGGAAAACAATCAAGTGGATCTCGTTTACCGGGATTTAAAAGTATCTGCCGTCCTGGCGGCTGATCCGGGCAAGGATAAGGAAGAGATTCAGTGTGATGTTATTTTTGAAGGTACTTATTCTTATTCACCCTTGGGTTCTCTTGAATTTAATTTTGCCCATGATGAAACAGGAGCCTATACAGTAAAAAGAGGTGAGGACTGTGATACGGATTTGAGGATAGAGTTTAAAAAAATGCCCGATCAATCTCCTTATATAGGTGATCCGTCTGTTTCAGTGAAAAAGGTTAATGCGGAAGACTTGCATCTGGCCTTCTCCGGTTTTCCCAAGTGTAAAGGTGATAAGATGATCACTGTTTTTAAAAGAAAGTAAGCAAGTACAGATGAGTTTAGAGAATTTGAAATTTGTGTAATTATAAAAGGTTACAAATAACGTTGGCAGTTTTTGTCAGGCACTGCCATTTTATTCTCTATATTATATGTTCCCTTACTTATCGTAAAAAACAAAATAACTTTTTAGCTTTCTCACTCATTTTCTTTTCATAAAAACGTGTTCTATAAAAAGTATAGTTATATCAAATATTTAACGGCCGGATCTTTTACAGAGCAACATCTCATTTTAAGACGTTTGTTTTATTGTTTATTTTTTGTTTCTAAGAAGCTCATCAATTTGTTTTTTATCTTTAAAAATGTCCACTCTTCAAATCGTTTTTCACACTTTCAAAACCTGCTTTTTGTTTGTTGCTTCTATTGAAAACGGTAGTACCTGACAAAAACTAACACTTTTTTAATTAATAGGAACCATTTCGCTGTCTGGGCATTTCCGATACAACCAGGTTCAAGGATGTAAAAAGGTAAAATATGAGTGATAAAGGTTTTTCTATAATTGAGGTCTTAATAGCTGCGGGTATCATGTCCGTTTTAAGTTTAGGCTTAGTTAAGGTTCTGGACATTGCTTTAGTGTCAGTCAATGTAGGTAAGTCTCTTATAACAAATACGGATTTAAAAATGGCTATTGGTTGTGTATTGGAATCTGGACACAGGGGGTGAACAATGGGCAAAGGTGTTGAAAGACAGTTGAGTGAAATTAATGGCAATCTGAGAGAGATTGTTCTTCTTCTTTTGTTACAAGGGGATTTTCTCAATGATGAGTCAAAGGATAGATTGAGAAATGTCTTAGCAAAAAAGTACCGCAGCTAAAAGAAGAAAAATAAGGGTAAAATGAAACTTAATCTCTTAAACTTTCTCCAAAGAAAAATGAAACAGACACTTAAACTTAAAAATAAGAAAGGCTTTGGTTTAATTGAGGTTCTCGTTGCTTCCAGTATTCTTCTCATTGTTTCTTTAGGCTTAGTAAAGGTTTTTGACATTTCTTTTTCATCCGCAAATTTGACTCATACTATTATAGCCGATCAGGATTTGAAAGTCGCTCTTGGGACAGTCTTAGCTTCCGGTGGTCAATGCGGAAAAAATCTTGATCCATCTAAACTTACCCTAGTCACAGGGACAGATATTTATACAGTTTCCCGTTTGAATAAGTACAGGAACCCCACTGATGCAATCGGTACTGAAATTATAGGGATTAGCAACCCCAGTGCTAACCCCCCTAAATTTTTTAAGGATTTTCTAAATATCGTTAAGATAGAATTTGAAGAGTTGGACAACAACGACACGCTGGATAACTACAAAAATAGAAGGCTTGCAGTTTTTTTTAAGAGAAGACGGGTAAAAAATCATTTAAAAACTAAAAATGGTGATCCCTGTACGAGCGCAAATACATACGACAACCCAGGAGGCTGTTATTTCAATACATGTAATATTGAGTATGAGGTGGTAGGGACCTCTGTAACTACTTGTAATTTACTAGATTGCTTTAGTAATGTGGGGTCAGTAAGTTCTGCGGTGAATTGTTACACAGTAGAAGACTCAACAGGAGACAAAAAAACTTTAGTGGGTTGTGGAAGCACACAGAGTATAAATGCACATAGCACAGTGGCTTTTGGTTACAACGCAGGGAAAGCAGGATTAGGTGCTACTTATAACACTTTTATAGGTTATGAGGCAGGGAAAGAGACGCAAGACCAAAAAAATACCTTTGTAGGCTATCAAGCCGGAACATTTAACACTACAGGGGGAAATAACAGTTTTTTCGGCCAGCTTGCTGGTAAAAGTAACACCACTGGCCTACAGAATAGTTTTTTTGGTAGCTCTGCTGGACAGGACAATACTACAGGCTTCTTTAATAGTTTTTTTGGTTATCAGGCTGGAGTATCTAACACCACTGGCGAACAGAATAATTTTTTTGGTTATCAAGCTGGTCAAAGTAACACCACTGGCAGCTATAATAGTTTTTTTGGTAGCTTTGCTGGACAGAACAATACAGGCATAAACAATACTTTTATAGGTCATAATGCAGGGCAAGCCAACACAACGGGAGCACACAACACTTTTATCGGTGTTGGTGCTGGCTCTGGCAATACTGACAAAAGCTATAACACTTTTATAGGTTGGGGAGCTGGTTCAAATAATAAAGCAGAACATAACACTTTTGTAGGCTATGTGGCCGGCGGTTTCAACGACACTGGCAAGGAAAACACCTTCATTGGCTATTTTACAGGCAGGGAAAATAAAAAAGGAAATTATAATATATATATTGGGACTGGGGTCGGACCTTGTGACTCTACTAAAACTCATTGTACTAGTAACGGTGTGGCAGGAATCACAGAAGACGGACACCAGCAGCTTAGTATAGGAAATTTAATTTTAGGAAGACTAGACGACCCAACAGGCTTTCCACAAGCGGCGGCCGGTCGCACTTCTATTCCAGCCTCCAGGGGGGTAGTGATTCATGGGAGTTTGCATGTAGATGGAGCTTTTAGTCACTCATCAGATAGACGATTCAAAAAAAACTTAAACCCTTTGTCTCCGGAGCAGTCGCTCAATCTTCTTAATAAAATGAAACCTTACTCGTTTGAATGGAAAGACAAGAGTAACGAAGTTGGTCAGCAAATGGGTTTTATTGCTCAAGATATTAAGTCAGTTTCTCCGGAGCTGGTTTCAGAAGATCAAAACGGGCTTTTATCTTTAAAGTATTTTCAGATTATTCCTTTGTTAGTTTCCGGCTTTCAGGCTTTCCAAAAGTCCGTCAAAGCCAATTTCTTAACAGTGAAAAAAGATATAGAATTAACGCATCAACTAGTAAAATCTTTTAAGGACAGTTTGATTACAATGAAAGAGCTTATAAAATCTTTTTCAAAAAAACTGAATAAACTGGATAGGGATTTTACACAATTCCAAAGAAGTGAAAATAAAAATCTTTTAATTCTTATTAAGAAAAATGAAGAATTGGAAAAAAAGCTTGAGTCTATTACAAAAGAACTTCGAGAAGTAAAAACAGAGCTTCAAACAGTAAAGGAACTTTCAACCCTTAAAGAAGAAAATGCAAAACTGAGGACAGATTTACAAGACGGCTCGTAAAGAACCTTTGAACACGAATTAAGGAGTTTATAATATGTCGAAAAATGGTGAAGATAAAGGACTATTTTTTTTATGGTTAGTTCCTATAAATGGATTACAAAGTCTATGAAATGGTTTGAGAGTAAAACAATTATAGTTTTCGGTATTATTTATCTCTTCTTCATTGGGGTTATGTTTATCTGGTGGAGCTTTATTATTTCAGATGTTTTAAAAATGTGTGTTTGAAAAGTGGTAGCCATATCAATAAATAGGGATTATATTTATTCTCAGTTTCTTTGAATAATCAACAAGTTTATTTATATTCATTTGTTTTTTCCATCTTTAAAAAAGTTTTCCTGAACAGTATTTTTGGGTGTTACCATTCAGCCAGCCATTTTAGAGAGCGAATTTCCGTTAATCTCATCTATTCCGAAAAAGTCAAGATAATAAAGAAACCTGTGAAAGAAAAAAAATATATAAGTCACGACACACACATTTAATTTATGTCTGATAAATTCCGCACAGATGAACTTATAGGATTTAAAATTTATGTAATTATAAAAAATTATAAATAAAAATGGCAGTGCCTGCCAGGCACTGCCATTTTATTCTCTATATTTATATGCCTCT
>JANQSP010000064.1 GCA_028283955.1 Bdellovibrionales bacterium | reverse complement strand
GGGAACGTACTTCCAGGTTGGGTTTGCAGTTATCTATGGCTTTCTTAAATATGGAAACAGCGCTTTCATTAGGGTATTTTTTACTGAGAGTATCCAAAGCTCCATGTACAATACTTCGAGCAAGTTCTTTTTTACCATCCCACATAATTTTATTTATAAAATAAGATACGGTGGTATCTGAATACACAGCATCCGGTTTAACTTCTTTCTTGTGAATTTTCCGGCTACGACGAGACATAGTTTTATTTCTCCATTAACCTTTTTTGGCTCTTTTGGTTCCGTATAAGGAACGCCCTCTTTTTCTGTCTTTTACACCTTGAGTGTCCAGATGACCACGAACAATATGATATTTAACCCCCGGTAAATCCTGTACACGACCGCCTCGCACCAAAACCACAGAGTGTTCTTGCAGGTTGTGTCCTTCTCCCGGGATGTAGGAGTTTACTTCAAATCCATTGGTCAGACGCACCCTTGCCACTTTCCGGATGGCGGAGTTGGGCTTTTTAGGTGAGCGGGTGAAGACGCGCGTGCACACTCCTCGCCGCTGAGGACAGGAAGTAAGAGCCGGTGATTTTGTCCGGGTTCTTTGTACTTTCCTGTTATTGCGAATCAGCTGATTTAAAGTCGGCATATTTTTTCCTTTCAGAATACTCAAATATAAATGCAATTAAAGGAATGTCAAACTTATTTGCTCAAAAGCTGTATTCTTTCTTCTCCGAGAAGTTCTACTTTTTGAAAGTGTTTAACTTTAGCCCTGTTCTTTAGTCAACATAAGATTGATTTTAAAGGTGGAATATTGCCTGAAAATGACTAAAAAGAAGTACTCTTTAATAATAAATCACTACAGGCAGTTGAAAAGACCAATGTGTCTCCTTTGTTATATTTATTGTTCATAATTTTTTGTACTTTTTTGTGAAACTCCCAATGTGCTGTTATTAAGTCCATTGTGCCTGATTCATTTAAAGACCCCACTAGGCAGTGGAGGGTACTGTTTAAATTATCCGGGTTATACTGTTCAACTAAGAACATAAGATGGGATTTCATCAAGTCAGCAGATAAAATAACATCTTTAGTTTCAGTTGAGACTTTGTAAGAATTGGATTCATTTTTTAAGATTATATTCTTTTTTACAAGGGTTTCAAGAGCTGTTAATCCTTGTTGTCCAAAACGTTTTTTAATTTCTTCTGTTGTTATCCCTTTTTCAGCGAAGGATAATATCCAACAAAGAAAAATATATTTATCAGATAAAAGAGTTTCCAATATTCCCTCTATATGTTGTTCCTGTTCTGTTTTTGAAATAACTTTTAAAGTTTGAGATATTTCTATTGGGAGTGCTTTCTTCAATTCAGGAATATACTGAAGTAATTTAAGAAAATTCTTTACACTTGGTGTTGAATAGCCGTTAATTAATCTGTTAAATGTTGTTTGGGAGATACCTATTTTTTTTGAAATAGATGATTCACTAACACGGGGGTTTTTCCTCCTTTGCTCTAAGACATAATTCCTTAAAATTTCTGTGAAGCAATTATTCATAACTTGTTACGTCAGTAGAGGTATAGTGTAGAGTAATGATTTCTGTCAAATTAAATGTTAAATAATGAGTTTTTTAGGATTAAATAATACCAACACTGAAAGGATTAATTGCTGTTTATTTTTTTGTTAGTAGGTGTAAAAGCCTTTTCCGGTTTTTTTCCCCAGGCGGCCTTCGGCTACGTATTTTTTCAGTAAAGGGCAGGGCTTGTATTTTTCCCCCAATCCTTCTTCCAATACTTCCATGATGGAAAGGCAGGTATCCAGACCGATCAGGTCAGCCAGAGCCAAAGGGCCCATAGGGTGATGGCAACCTAACTGCATGGCTTTGTCGATGTCTTCCGCTGAAGCGATGGACTCTTGAAGGGCAAACACAGCTTCGTTAATCATGGGCATCAGTATTCGGTTCACGATGAAGCCGGGTTTATCTTTGGATGAAACGGCGGTTTTATCCAAAAAAACAGTGAACTGACATAGTTTTTCGAAAACAGAATCGGAAGTTTGTTCCGCACGGATAATTTCCACTAATGTCATAAGAGGAACGGGATTCATAAAGTGCAGTCCCGCCACTCGCTGTGGATGAGAGACATTTTCCGCCAGATAAGTAAGGGAAATGGAAGAGGTGTTACTGGCAATAATGGTATTTGCAGATACAGTGTCAGAGATTTGTTTAAACACTTTGCTTTTTAAGTTTTGATTTTCCGGTACGGCTTCGATTACCAGTTCACTTTGTTTTATGGAATTGATATCGGAGACGAATTGGATTTTTTGTAATACTTCATCGGGAGTTAGGGTAATAAGTTTTTTCTTATAAAGTTTTTCCAGGCTGTTTTTTATTTTGCTCTGTGCTTTTTTTAAAGCGGCTTCATTTAAATCCACTAATTGAACAGATATATCTTTTTGAGCTATGACCTGGGCAATACCACTGCCCATCTGTCCGGCTCCCAGTACAGCTACATGAGAAAACATAAAACCCCCTGTGATAATTTTTCTATATTGTTAGTGGGGATAATTCAATCTAAAAAAATCGTCCTTGATAGGATAAATCCGGTCGTTCTGTGTCCTGGATTCAAGCCTCGTCATTCCCACGCAGGCGGAAATCCAGAGTAAGTGACATGTTTTTTACTGACAGTTTATCTTTCTGGTCTTACACATCCATTGGATACGATCACTTAATCTCTTGAATATATCATCATGAGGAGAACCATACTTACTTATCTTGTGATTTAACTGCTTGGGCTTGGGCAATAGCTTCCCT
>JANQSP010000010.1 GCA_028283955.1 Bdellovibrionales bacterium | reverse complement strand
CAATGAATATGGGAAGGGCCCAACACCTTTGTAAGAAGAGTGGCCATAACCGTGGAATCCACACCTCCACTTAAGGCACAAAGCAAATGATCGGAAGATGTGACTTTATCCCTAATTTGAGATTCCAGAAGAGAGAGCATGGAATCCTCTGTCCATCCCCTTTTTTTTACTCCACAAATTGTTTCCGCAAAATACGATAGAATTTCTTTGCCTCTTTCTGTATGAGATACTTCAGGGTGAAATTGCAAAGCGAAAATATTTTTCGACTGAAGGGCGGCCGGTATTTTTGTTTCCGTTTCAGCTAAAACAGAAAAATCTTCAGGCACCTCTTCCACAAAATCACCATGACTCATCCACACCTGCTGACTCTCCATATTGGCAAAGAGTTTTTTCTTCCAACTAATCCGACTGCTTCCATAGGTGCGGCGACCTGAAGGCACAACTTTTCCTCCCCACTGATGACAAATAAGCTGAAGCCCATAACAAACACCCATCAGAGGAGCCAGATTTAAAAGTTCTTTTAAATCACGAGTGGGAGAGTCAGGAGACAAAACAGAAGCAGGACCACCACTGAGAACAATCCCCGCCGGTTTGAATTTCTTAATATTTTCCAATGGAAAATCAAAAGACTCCACATGAGAATAAAAACCCAGCTCTCTAAAACAACGGGCTATCAACCAGGTGTATTGCGATCCAAAGTCTAAAATTAAAAACCCGCCAGGCGGGCCAGTGCGACGCAGCTCCTTAACCATCAATCACCTTCCAACAGGTTACTCCAACCGATAATTGGGAGCTTCTTTTGTGATATTGACATCATGAATATGGGACTCAGAAAAACTTTTAGAACTTACTTTCATAAATTTAGCTTTTTCTTGAAAATCACTAATATTTTTAGATCCAATATATCCCATACCAGCTTTCAGACCCCCACCCATTTGATATAAAATACCACTGGCTGAACCCCGATAGGGTACTCTTCCTTCCACTCCTTCCGGAACCATTTTTTCAGACATAAAAACATCTTCCTGTTGATAACGGTCTTTGGAGCCTTTCTTCATCGCTCCCAAACTTCCCATCCCTCTATAAGTTTTATAAGTCCGGCCACGATAAAGAACCATTTCACCGGGGCTTTCATCAGAGCCGGCCAGCATATTACCCACCATAACCGCCTGAGCCCCCAAAGCAATGGCCTTTGTTAAATCTCCTGAATGTTTTAATCCTCCATCCGCCACCAATGTTTTCTTCTTTTTCCTAAGAGCTTTCGCACAGTCTATAATAGCGCTTACCTGGGGCACCCCCACTCCGGAAACCACTCTGGTGGTGCATATACTCCCTGGTCCCATACCCACTTTCACAATATCCACCCCCGCTTCAGCCAAGGCCAAGGCCCCTTCACCTGTAGCCACATTACCCGCCATAAACACTGTATCCGGATATCGTTTCTTTAAAAACTTCACCATCTCTATTACATTCTTGGAAAAACCATGAGCTGTATCCACACAAAGAAGATCCACTTCCGCATGAACCAGACTCTCCGCTCTGCTTTCCTCTTCCGGCCCTGTTCCTACAGCCGCCCCGACGAATAAACGACCGTGTTTATCTTTAGTGGCATCCGGAAAAGCCGTCGCCTTCTCTATATCCTTAATAGTAATCAAGCCTTTCAAAGCTCCCTTTGTATCCACAACCGGTAGCTTTTCAATACGATGTTTATGTAAAATCTCCTTTGCTTTTTCCAGGGTTGTTCCCTCTTTAGCTGTAACCAGTTTCTCCTTAGGAGTCATAATACCGGAAACAGGCTGCTCAAGATTGGTTTCAAATCTTAAATCACGATTGGTTAAAATACCTTCCAGCTGATTATTTTTTGTAATAGGCACTCCACTAATAGAATGCCTTCTCATCAGCTCTAAAGCCTCGTAAACCGGGGTTTCCGGAGAAAGGGTAATAGGGTCCAAAATCATCCCGCTTTCGTATTTTTTTACTTTCTGAACCTCATAGCACTGGCTTTCAATGCTCATATTTTTATGAATAACCCCAAAGCCACCATGCTGAGCCATGACCTGTGCCATTTTATGTTCTGTAACCGTATCCATAGCCGCGGAAATAACAGGAGTATTTAAAAAAAGGTTATTTGTAAGCTGCACTTGTGTTGAAATTTGAGCAGGCAAGACTTCAGAATACCCGGGAAGGATAAGGATATCGTCAAAAGTAAGAGCTTCCTGCTGAGCCTGTTGGAAAAAATCCTCTCTCATTATCCTCTGAATTCTTATCAAAAATCAGATAAAATGAAAAGTAAATATTTCTTTAAAGCTTATTTATACAATCTTTTCTGGCCTTTTCATAACAATTTAGAGACAATGCAATTGTAATTAAACCTCTTTTAAAAAACAGAGCCTGACTAAAGAAATTTTATTTTAGTGAGTTAAAAACAGGTGGGAGAAGTTCTTTGTCTTCAAATCCTCTTGATTTTTTAAATCTGCAGGATCTTTTTAAAACAGAAGATCTTATAGTGAGGGACACAGTCTCTGATTTTGTAAAACGCGAAGTTATTCCTCTCTTGCAAAAAGCTCATCGGGAAGAGGTGTTTCCAAAAGAGCTTATTCCCCGTTTTGCCGAAATGAATCTCCTGGGTTCAAATATTAAAGGCTATGGCTGTCCCGGTTTAAATTCCGTAGCTTACGGCCTGATTATGCAGGAATTGGAAAGAGCGGACTCGGGTATCCGTTCTTTTTGTTCTGTTCAGGGGGCTCTGGTAATGTGGGCCATCTTCAGTTATGGCTCAGAGGAACAAAAAAAACAGTTTTTACCGGAATTGGCAAAAGGAAAAAAAATTGGTTGCTTTGGCTTAACCGAACCCGACGCAGGGTCTGATCCCGCCAGTATAAAATGTTCCGCGAAAAAAACAAAAGGGGGATGGATTCTAAATGGAAATAAAATGTGGATCACGAACGGATCCATTGCTGATTTGGCCGTTGTCTGGGCCAAAAACTCTGAAACAAATAATATACAAGGCTTTCTTGTAGAAAAAGACTTTAAAGGTTTTTCAACCTCTTTAATGAAGGGAAAGTTTTCTCTTAGAATCAGTGTCACTTCCGAACTGCATTTTCAGGATTGTTTTGTCCCGGACAGCCATATTCTACCTGAAGCTACCGCTTTAAAATCAGCTCTGGGATGCTTAAATCAGGCTCGTTATGGAATAGCCTGGGGAGTGGTGGGCTCCGCCATGCAATGTTATCAAACAGCTTTGGAATACGCAGGAGTGAGAACGAGTTTCAATAAGCATTTATCAAGCTACCAATTGGTTCAGGCTAAATTGGTAAAAATGGTTCAGGAGATAAGTCTCGCACAATTACTTAACCTGCATATAGCCTTTCTTAAAGAAAAAGAAACATTAACACCGGAACAAATCTCTCTTGCAAAAATGAACAATTGCAAAATGGCATTACAAACAGCACGCCAGGCAAGAGATATCTTAGGAGCAAACGGAATCATAGACGAATACCCTATTATTCGTCATCTCTTAAATCTGGAAACCGTCAACACTTATGAGGGAACAGAAGATATTCATCGACTGGCTGTGGGTCGAAGCCTAACGGGGTTTCAGGCCTTTAAAGCTTAATATTCAATGGATAGATCAGTTAATATAAAAAGGTTTCCTCATCATATCTTTTTTCAAAGGCTTTTCCATTTTTTGGTCCAGCATTTCCATTACAAACCGATCCGTACAATAAAAGCGACAACCGGAATAAACGGCAAAGGGAATAATATCACAGGCGCTTAAATCCATAGAATGAATACTGGGATGACCACTCACAATCACCCGCACACTGATAATACCTTTATGGCATTTTAAAAAATAACATTTTTCAACACGCACCTTCATGGCACTCAACAGTTCACTGACAAAACGAAAAGGCTCTTCCCTGTTCATACTTTGGTGAACGGAGATCTGACCTTGTAAACGGGAAAGGGAGATAGCAAACCTTTTTGATCCCGCTTTTTCTTTAAAAACCATAAGGCAGAGGTTAGGTATCATTCCTCCAACCAAGCCATGCGGAAGAAACTCTATCCATTTTTTTTCCTCTGTTTTTTTACCTGATGAGAGCTTCCCTGATATGGCTCCTTCCGGTTTTTTAACAACCGATAGAGCACTGTCAGACATTTTTAATTCTACTTCCTTCATATTACCCACTTCCCTTTCTTAAATCCATCCCAAAAAAATCAAGCTAACAACTCTCCATACAAAACCTGAGGGTATGTTTTTTGAATCTTCACTGAAACAGTCTTTCCCCTTAAGTGCCTGGAACCATAGAAATGCACAAGTTTATTTTGGCTGGATCTCCCACTCAAATAACCTGTTTTGTTATCTCTTTTTTCCACCAATACCTCTAAAACCTGATCCTTATACCCCTGAGAATGGGAAAAAGCAAATTGAATATGTTTTTGATTCAAACGGGCAAGACGATCAGACTTATCCTTTTCAGAAACCTGATTTTCAAAACGAGCTGCCTTGGTAAAAGGCCGTGGTGAATACTTAAAAGAGTAAATCATTTCAAAAGGCACTGCTTCCAATAAACTTAAAGTATCCTGAAAATGTTCCTCTGTTTCACCTGGAAATCCCACAATTAAATCAGTTGAAAGCACAGACCCCGGCATGCGATCTAAAATCATCCGCGCTTTTTTAATATACTCTTCTCTTGTATAACCTCTGTTCATTCTTTCCAAAATATATGAATTACCGGATTGCGCCGGAAGATGTATCGCATCCATCACTCTGTCCCTTTTGGATTGCATAATATCAATTAAATCCTCATTAAAATCTTTCGGATGAGGCGAGGTAAAGCGAATTCTTTTAACATCCGTCTTTTCACACAAAGCCAATAATAAAGCTCCAAAATCAGCTCCGCAGTCAGAACGATAAGAGTTCACATTTTGGCCTAACAAGGTGATCTCTTTTACTCCCCTTTCTGTCAAATTTTGCACATCCTCACATACATGGTTTAGAGGGCGGCTTCTTTCCCGACCCCTTGTAAAAGGCACTACACAAAAAGTACAAAAATTATCACAACCCTTCATAATATTTACAAACGCGGAAACTTCCGGGTCCCGAATAAGAGTTTGCACATGATAAGGTTCGGAATGGGTAAAGCGGGTTTCCACCACTTTGCCTTCACCTTTTTCCAAACGAGACACAATATGAGGAAGGTCATCAATAGCATCAGGACCAAATACAAAATCCAAAATAGGAATCTCTTTTAAAAGTTTCTTTTTCTCCTGTTGAGCCACACAGCCAGCCACCCCGATTTTCAAATGAGGATTTTTCTGTTTTAAAGGGTAATATCTTCCCACCTCGGAACGCACTTTATGCACCGGTTTTTCCCGCACAGAACAGGAGTTAATAATAATAAGCTGGGCCTGATCGGGGCTAACAGCAGGCGCATAATTAACCATTTCCAGTAAAGAGTACATTCTCTCTGTATCATTAACATTCATCTGACAGCCATAAGTGGAAATATAGGCATTTTTTTGATGAGAGATATTTTTTAAAGTGCCTGCCATGTCCTTATCCTACAATTAATGGGCTTCTATAACCAAGGTGAAAAAAGGTCAAGAAGGATAAACATTTCAATATAAAGCCAGACTATAGTTTAGTTAATAGATATGTTAAATAAATAACAAGCATTTTAATAAATATTTAACATTTATAGGGAATAACTCAAAAATTTGTGTCTGTTTCAGAGGGTATCCCCTCTTCCTCTTTACCTGTGGAAAAGTTCATTTCTTTAGCCACCAGCTCAAAAGCTTTCTCACTCTTAAAATCATAAAGCATAAAACTTATGACACCGGGGCCAAAACTTTTTATTAAACTCTGAATTGTATTCATCAAAAATTGATCATTCAGCAGCTTTTTTCTTGTTTTAAGATATTTCCATAAGGCAAGGTAATGATAACGACAATATACATCCGTTACAGCCGGTTGATCGCATTTTTCATCACGACAATAGAGCCTGCCTTCCGCGTCTTTAATAAGTACAGCCTCTTTATTCTTTTTACTTAAATTATCCAGCTCTTTTTTTAACTCAAGAATCTTTCTTTTCCCTGCATTATGTGACCTGGTGCTCTTTTTTACCTCTTTTACCGTCTTCTTTGTTTTTTCCGAAGGTTTTACCTGCTTTTTAAGATTTGTTTTTTTGCCTGCCGCTTTACTTAATTTAACCTTTTTCTCTTTAGGCTTACTTTTTTGTTTCTTAAGATTTGCTTTGGAGGCCACCTTCTTTTTACCTGCTCGGGAAGCAGTAGAAGCTTGATTTTTGGCCTTGGAGTTCTTTTTTAATGACTTGGCTGCTTTGACAGTGGTTTTTTTCTTCTTTTTTGCTGAAACTTTTTTTTTCTTTTTCTTTAGAGCCATAATCCTGAAAATTTAAAAAAATTCTACATTTTAGGTCAAGTCTTTTCTCAACATCATCACTTCGGCCCCCCGCCTGCGCGGGGGCAGGCTTTGATCCGGAACCCAAAACACGGAATCCAAAACAGTAAATATCTATTATTAATGTTTAATTCACACTCTGATAAACACGTATAGAGCCGGAATGGCTTTTAAGGGAAACACTGCCTTTTCTCTTTTTACCCCTTAATTTTCCTTTTGCACGATCCATACCCCCCGTTTTAATTCTATTAAAATATACAGGAGTAACAATTTTTCCTTCCCATGTTTCCGCCGTAACCCAAGCTTGTGAATGAGGCATATCCAAATGGATTCTCCCTGTCTTTGTTTCAATATTCACTTCATTAGGATGTATAACGCCTCTGACCTCCCCTTCTTTAGAGTAACCGGAAACAGAACCGATCATAGGTTTTAAATATACACCGGCTTTTTCCTGCTCAAACTCCAAACTTCCGGTAAATGTATTCAAGATAATAGGAGACCTAAAAGAGCGTACGGATAAATGTCCTGCTGACTTATTCACTTCCAAACGACCTTTAAAGTTGTGTACCTTCATCTTACCTTTACAGGCCTGTAATTGAACCCGTGAATATTCCGTTTGAATAACCATATCCCCTTTATGAGAGTGAACATTTATATTCCCCTCTTTTTGAAAAATATTTAAATTACCGGCTGTGCTTTTTATACGTACAGAGCCTTTCCCGGACATAAACACAGATAAATCTGTTTTCCAGAACTTATCTATCCGCACCTCTCCTCCGAAAACCGCTATTTCCATCGGAAGGGAAGGAACCCATATTTTCATTACCGGCTTTTTACCAATATTTCCCCGACGGGCTTTTTTCGCATCAGGAAAACCATCCTCGGAAACAAGAAGAACGGAGTCTTCCTCATCGACTTCCAGTTTTTCAAAATACTGTATCTTTAATTCCTTTTTATTACTTTTACTCTGAAAAAGACGAATATGAGCATGGTGTGCCCGCACCCGAATATTTTTTATTTCCGATGAAATATCATATTTACGGGTAATGGCCGGCTCTTTTGTTTTAGCTCCCGCACAAAAAACCGGAATTAAAAAAAATAAAAATATTTTTAATTTATTCATATTTTAAAGATAACACCCCACTTAAATATCGCTCTTTCATCAAATCCACCACTCCCGCAAAAACTTCTTTATCTTAAAGACGGATATTTTTTGTTTCCATTGTCTGAAATCTATCCACCGTTTTGTTCCATTATGAAACACTTTTCCTATCTCATTTTCAAGACAAATAAAAAAGACTAATTATATTAAAAACTTATAAATCGTCCTCCCATATTTGCACTTTATAGGGCATAAGACAAATAAAAAACAGGAGGTAAATAAAATGAATTTTTCTAACTGTCCCGTATGTGGATCACAAGTAAAGAAAGCAGGAAACACCCTGTTTTGTGACTGTGGATGGCATAAATCCATGAACAAAAAACAGGAAGTAAAAATACAAAACAAGATAGCCAAAGGCATTTTCATCGCCGGTATAGGTTTGATGGGCTTCGTTATTTACGTCAGTCATTGGGGGCCTTCTTCTTTCTCGATCGTTCCTTTGAAAGCTCGCCAGTGGACTGGAACTCTCAACGAACAATCTTTTTCCAAGCTGAAAAACCTTTGTATGAATATGAAAAAATACAACTGTGTGGAAAAGGCTCATAAATCTTTTTTCCGCTCTTCCGGTGACTTGAAAGTACTTGAAGAACTCGGAGACTTTCAGTATCGCAGAAAAAGATTTAGTCACGCTTCCAAGACTTATGCACAATATTTTACAAAAAAAGGTAACAGTGTGAAGGCAGCTTATAACTACGCTCGTATATTAGAAGCTCAAGGTCAAACTGACTACGCTCTGTCTTACTACCAATACGCTTTGAAAGCCCGCCCGGGAACCATTCAGGTTACTGTTATGCGCGCTTACATTGACTTGTTAGTAAAATCAGGACAAGTGAACAAAGCCAGACAAGAATTGTTGAAACTAAAACCAGTTTTAAAAAGAGCCGGTTCTTTAGTTCAACAGGAATATGACCGCTGGAAAAAACAAACTATCTAAAAACCTCTTCTCTCCTCCCTGCCCTAAAAAAGCCTCTTCCCTAATAAGGAAGAGGCTTTTTACCTTTTAAATACTAATTCAGTATCGGATTTACCCTTACAAGAATAACGCAGTTTTCTAATGCACATACAGGAAAATAGTTTGCCGGCAGAGGGTTCTAGCGAGTGGGCTTTTCACCTAGAAAAGTCCATGAGCGTCCCAATAGAGGCAAAGCTATTTTCCTGTATGTAACTTATAGAAACAAAGTAAGGCCCGCTTTGTGGCAAAACGCATGTCTGAGCTTTTGATCCCCGCCTTCGCGGGAATGACGGTTTTTGCCTTAATAGAATATATATTCGTATAGTTTACCATTCAGAAAATTGTACCGAATACATTTCTCAAAATAGACTGGATTATTTACCTAATAAATACTAATATAAGCACCCTATGAATACCTATATCCTATCAGCCAAAAGAACTCCTATCGGCTCTTTTATGGGTTCTCTCTCCACTGTCCCCGCCACCCGATTAGGAGCTAAAGTTATTGCAAATTTACTCACCACCTCAGAAAAAGACGTGCCTGCAGAAGATATACAGGAATGTTTTATGGGCCAGGTACTGACAGCCGGTGCCGGTCAGGCTCCCGCCCGACAGTCCGCTATTTATGCCGGACTAAAAAACGCCACTCAGTGTATGACGATAAATAAAGTATGTGGTTCCGGTTTAAAAGCCATAATGTTAGCTCATGATTCTATTACGTTAGGCCGTTCCGACATCGTGATAGCGGGGGGGCAGGAAAACATGAGTCTGGTGCCCTATCTTCTTCCCAAAGCCCGTTCCGGACTCCGCCTGGGCCCGGGAACTTTAGAAGATGGAATTATCAAAGACGGCCTTTGGGATCCTTACCATGATTTCCATATGGGAAATGCCGGTGAACTTTGTGCCAGAGAACACAAAATCACTCGTGAACAACAGGATCAATTTGCTGTCCAAAGCTATCAAAAAGCGCAAAAAGCACAAAAAGCAGGTTCCTTTAAACAGGAAATAGTACCCATAGAAGTACAGGCCGGTAAAAAAAGTTTTCCTGTGAATGAAGATGAAGAACCTGGAAAAGTTTTCTTTGAAAAAGTTCCAAACCTCAGACCCGCTTTTGAGAAAGAGGGAAGCATTACCGCTGCCAATGCCAGTAAAATAAATGACGGTGCGGCAGCCTGTCTGCTTGTTTCAGAACAGTATATGAAATCAAAAAACAAAAAACCTTTGGCCCGTATTATTGCACAAGGAACTTTTGCCCAGGCACCGGAGCATTTTACGACGGCCCCTGTACAAGCTGTAAAAAACTGTCTTAAAAACGCTGGCATGAAAATCTCTGATATTGATTTATTTGAAATTAACGAAGCTTTCTCTGTTGTGGCTTTGGCTGTTTCCAAAGAACTTGGTATCCCCGACGAAAAACTAAACGTACATGGAGGAGCAGTCGCCCTAGGGCACCCTATTGGTGCCAGTGGCGCTCGCATTCTGACAACGCTTATACACGCTCTTCGCCAATATAAGAAAAAATACGGAGTAGCCGGTATCTGCCTCGGAGGAGGAGAAGCGGTGGCTGTCTTAGTGGAGAACATAGGATGAAAAAAGTTTTTAAGGATGCTGAGTCCGCCGTTTTTGATATAAAAGATGGTTCCACTCTATTAGTGGGTGGCTTTGGTCTCTGTGGGATTCCGGAA